>JBFGYD010000064.1:0-8876 GCA_041587615.1 Lysobacterales bacterium | reverse complement strand
GAGTCGGTCCAGGCGCCGATCGCGTCGGCGGCGGCTCGGGCGCTGTAGTAGGGCGCGCCGTAACCGTACAGGTCGTGGGCGGTGGTGATCATGTCGTTCCACCAGTCGAAGTAGTCGTGGCTGGTGTGAAAGTACGCGCTGAGGTTGCGGAACCAGATCTGATCGTAGACGGCGCGCGCCAGCGGCCGGACCTCGACCCCATGATGGGTCAGGGAGGGGCTTGCGTCCTGGGTCATCAGCCAGGCGTGGCAGTTACCGATGAACTTGTTGGATTGCCCCGCGCCGGCCGTTCGAAAACGCGTGTAATGATCGAGGTCGGGGCCGCAACGATAACCCTCGCTCAGCGGCAGATCGCGATAGCGAAAGCCGTGCACGTCAGCGTTGTGTTCCATCGCATCGATGCCCTGGGCGTGGAATCCGGAGTTGCCCGCGACGTAATTGTAAGAGCCGAACTGCAGCACATGGCCGAGTTCATGGCCGTGGAGCTGCGGGTTGGCGGCGCCGTCCTGGATCGTGACCTGGACGAGGTCGAAGCGGTCGTCGTCATCGACATATTTCGGCTGCGCCCGGCCGGCCGGGCGGAAGGCGGTGCGATCGGGGTTGACCTTGAGCCACAGCCAGTTGCCGGCGCCGTCCCAGGAATCCCGGCCGAAGGCGATCATCCAGTAGGCGTAGGCGGCGCCGGCATCGGTCCACAGTGCCAGCGCCTCTTCGTCGCACGGACCCTCTCCTTCGGGGCTCCCATCGGCGAGGCAGCCGGAGACCTCGTCGTATCTCCAGATTCGACGCTCGCAATCGGCCGGATCGAACGCGGGGTGCGCACAGGTGCACAGGGCACAGTCGCGGACATCGACGCCGCACGCGGTACATTGGGCGGGGCAGGTCGCCAGTTCGGCGGGATAGAACGACCAGGGCGGACGGAGCTGCCATCGTTGACAGGTCTCGGAGCCGAAGCTCGGCTGGTTGCGCAAGTCCCACAGGGATCGGCGGAGGGCTTCTGCAGCCACCGGTGCCCGGCCGAGAATCACGCCGCTGACGGCATCGACGTAGACGTCGTGAACCGCAAAACCGGCTTCATCGGTAACCTGAAAACTCCAGGCGAGCCGGGCCTCGGCGCTGCCGCCGGACAGGTAGTCGCTCCAGATCAGCAGGCGCGGTCGCTGGGCCCGCTGCCCCGGCTTGAGCCCCAACAATTCTCGCGCCGCCTCGGCCCTGACGCGCGGGCGGACGGAGAGATCGCCGATCGGCAGAAAGCTGCCCGACAGGCCGGCGATGGTTCGCGGTTCTTCCCGAACCCTCACCACCACCTGTCCGCCGAGGACCGGCAGGCCCCGGTACACCTGGCGGAATTCGACCGATGCGACGCCCGGCCCGGATTTCGCACCGCTTCGCCGCGTGTTGACAGGTGCGCGCCGCAGCGCCTCGGGCGCCACCAGCCACAGCGCGGCGTAACGGGATGCGAAAGCCCGGGCCGTGTCCTCGATCGGCGCCTGGGCGGGCAGTTCGAGATCCTGCGCGCTAATGCCGAACCCAGGCGCCGAGAGGTTCTGAACGGTTCCCGCCGCGGTGAAGCGAAGTCCGAGGCGCCTCGGGTCTTCTCCGCGCGCGGTGAGATCGTTCTCGATCCGCCGGCGTTCCTTGGGGTCCATCCGGTCGAACGCAGCATTTACCGCGGCGGCGTGCAGGGCTTCCAACTCGGCAATGGCCCGGTCCTGGGCTTCGATCGTGGGCGCCTGGGTTTCCGGCGGCCACCCGGCGCATCCGCTTAGAACAAGGCTCAGCAGGGCCCCAACCCGCAAAATATCCGCCACTGTGATGTGGTTACCGCTCATCGCTTTGCCTCCCTCGAAACTAGCGCATGTGAAGCTCTACCACGTCCCGGTCAACGACCGGGTGGTCGGGCCCGACCTGCTGGCCGTCGTGGACCGCGCTGCCCCAGATGCGCGCGAACTGCAGCGACTCGGCGATGTCTTTGTGCACCAGCCGCGCGACGTGCAGCACGGTCTCGCCGCGGCGCACCGTGAACGGCTTGTCCCGGTCGGCAGGATGCCCCGGCACCTTGGTGTACACGCGCACCACCTGCAGTCCTTCGAATAGCATCGGCCCCAGTTCATCGAGCCCGGCGCCGGTTTCCGCCGAAGTGGCCACGGCCGGGAACCGCACTCCCAGCAGTTCCTCCAGTACTTTCACCTCGTCGGGGTCCGGATCGAGATCGCTCTTGTTGGCCACCAGCAGGGTCGGCAGGTAGATCCCGAACGGATCGGGTACGTCGTCGTCCTGGGGCACGCCGGGCGACGTTGCGCCGGCGTCCTCCAGGCCGGGCCACCGCTCGAGCAGCGTGATCCTTTTGTCCGCCAGGCGTTCGCGAATGGCGGTCACGTGGTCGAGGCACTCCGGGTCGCTAAGGTCGACTACCAGCAGCGCGGCGTCCGCCGGCTGCAGCGCGTTGACCATCCAAGGCTCCATGAAATCGGCCGAAACCGGCGGCAGGTCGATGAGCTGGAAGTACACGTCGTCCATCGGCATCATGCCCGGCACCGGGAGTTTGGTCGCGTATGGATACGGGCCGACTTCGGTCCGCGAGCCGGTAAGCCGCGCATGCAAAGCCGACTTACCGGCGTTCGGCGGACCGATCAGGGCTACCTGCGCGGCCCCCTCCGGCCGGATCGTGTGGGTCGGGCCGGTGCGCGCGCCGCCTTTCTTCGGTCCGGCCAGTTCCTCGGTGAGCTGCTTGATGCGGCTCTTGATGTCCGCCTGGAGGTGCTCGGTGCCCTTGTGTTTCGGGATCGTGCGCAGCATCTCCTTCAGGCACTGAAGCCGCTCGCGCGGCTCCCGCGCCTGGCGAAACGCCTCTTCGGATTTCTTGTATTCGGGGGTAACGTTGGTCGGCATGAGCCCGCGGAAATTCGCGCCTTACGGTAGGACCCTCGATTCCCCACGCCCGCGTGGGTCGGCGCCGGTCCGATAGAGCCCGTCTTGGACCTGGATCACCTGCACGTCGCCGAACTCGAAACTGTGGGGACCAGCCCGATAGCCGCGCGCCGCGAGCGCCTCGATGGTCTGCTGGGGCAGAGGCCGCGTGACGCTGTAGGTCACCAGATCCGGGGGCAGCAGCTGGTGGTGGAACCGGGTCTTGGCGGTGGCTTCCTGCGGGCTCATGTCAAAATCCAGGATGTTGACGATCGTCTGGAAAACCGACGTGAAGATCGTCGACCCGCCCGGCGTGCCGACCACCATGCTGACCCGGTCTCCTTCGAGCAGGATCGTCGGCGACATCGACGAGAGCATGCGCTTGCCGGGCTGGATCTCGTTGGCGGTGTCGCCGACCACGCCGTACAGGTTCGGGACGCCGGGCTTGACGCTGAAATCGTCCATCTCGTTGTTGAGCAGGAACCCGGCCCCGTGCACGACCACGCCGCTGCCGAACCAGGCGTTCAGCGTATAGGTGTTGGAGACCGCGTTGCCCCACCGGTCGAGGATCGAGAAGTGGGTCGTGGCCGAGGACTCCAAGCCCGGCGGGACGGTCTCCAGCGGCGAGATTGCGCGCGGCCGAACCTGCCGCGCGCGTGACTTCAGGTACTCATCGGACAGCAGCGCGTCGATCGGCACGGACACGAAATCGGGGTCGCCCAGGTATTTGGCGCGGTCGGCAAAGACCCGCTTTTCCAGCTCGGCCACGAGGTGGATGTACTGCGGAGAGTTGTGCTCCAGGCCGGCGAAGGCCGCGGTCAGGTAGTCTTTCATTTTCAGGAGCTGGATCACGCCGAAGCCGCCGGAGCTGGGCGGCGGCGCGGACAAAATCCGGTAGTCGCGCCAGCTCGCCTGCAGCGGCTCGCGCCACACCGCCTCGTAGTTTTCGAGGTCTGCCGCGCTGACGATGCCGCCGCCGCGCTCCATTTGCGCGACGATCAGGCGGGCCGTGTCGCCACCGTAGAAGCCGGCCGGGCCGGCCACCGAGATCCGCCCCAGAGTCGCCGCCAGTTCGACCTGCCGGAACCGTTCGCCGGGGCTCAGTCCCCCGAAATACTCGTCGAAGTTGGTGCGGCCGCGAAACACCGGCATCTCCTCGGCAATGCGGTCAACTAAATGTGCGGGCAGCTCGAAACCGTCGGCCGCCAGCGCGATCGCCGGCGCCAGCAGCTCGTTCCACGGCTTGCTCCCGAATCGCTGGTGCGCGGCCCACATTCCGGCGACCGTGCCCGGCACTCCGGCTGCCTTCGCGCCGACCAGACTCAAGCCCTCGATGACCTCGCCGGAGTCGTCCAGGTACATGTCGCGGTTGGCCGCGGCGGGAGCTACCTCGCGGTAGTCGACGAAAGAGGGCTTTCCATCCACGTAAATGAGCATGAAACCGCCGCCGCCGATATTGCCCGCCTCGGGGTAGGTCACGGCCAGCACGAACGCGGCCGCCACCGCCGCGTCGACCGCATTACCGCCCGCGGCGAGCACGTCGGCGGCCGCCTGTGCACTGAACCGATCCGGCATCGCCACCGCGGCCCGCGCAAGCGCCTGCGACGCTGGCGTGGTCTCGGGCTCCAGCGGCGCACACGCGACAAGCGCGAGCACAACGGCCGCCAGCAGCCCCTGCAATGCACTCCGGACTCGGCTCGGCGAGCCCGACCCAGCTCGACCATGCACATTGCTGAGAAATAATCTCATAAATAATTCATATCCCATTGATTAGTAAGTCTTATTTTGATAAGGTTTGCCCGGAAATGACCCTGGCCAGGCTGGGCGCGTAGCCCTGATCCCGAATCCGCTCACCGGCGGCCGCCAGATAGTCCTCGTCGGCCTCTATGCCGAGCGTTGACACCAGCCGGTTCATGAAGTTGAACAGGCAGGTCACGAAGACGGCGTCTTGAATGGCGTCCTCATCCCAGTCGGCCGCCCGCGCGGCCTCGAAGTCGGCGTCGGTGACCCGGTAGGCTCCTTCGGTCATTTTGCGCGCCAGCGCCAGCAGCGGCTTCAGGCGATCGTCGACCGGCGCGCTCTCGAGGTCGTCCTGCAGTTGGCCGGTCAGCGCCGCGTCGATGCCGTAGGCCTTGACCGCCTCGTTGTGCACGTCGTGGCAGTAGGGGCAACTGTTCAGGCGCGACACGAAAGCGCCGATCAGCTCGCGCTCGGCCGGCGTCAGCGGGGAAGGGCCGCGCATGATCTGCTCACAGGTTTCGGTAAACGGCTCAAACGTCGCCGGGCGGCGCGAAAAGACATCGTAAACCTTGGCGTTGGCGGGCAGGTTTTTCAGGCGGGTCATGGGGCGTCTCCGGATCGCTGGCGGCGAGGTTGCCATTATACGGCGGGACCAAAAAGGGGCCCAAAAAAGCGCCGGCCAAAAAAGGGGCCAGGTTCATTTTTCCTGCCGATCCCGCTGCCAGCTTGGCCTGTAGCAGGTTCGAAAAATGAACCTGGCCCCTTTTTTCGGTCCAGAGCCCTTTTTTCTGCGCGGCTGCGGGTGGGAGATCTGACTGCGCGAGGACACCTGATTTAATCAATGGCGGGGTATTCGACTATACTGGCCGGCAGCCCTTCGGGTCAGCGAGGGTGAATGTGACATCACGCTGGTGTGTGTCAGCGCTTGTGGGATTGATGCTGGGCGGAGGGGTCCAGGCGGAGACCTTTCGATTGGGCCTGGGCTACGACGTGGCCCACGACGGCCACGGCTTCGACCTGCACAAAGCCGGCAACACCTACATCCTGTTCTTCTACACCTACGACCAGAACGGCGATCCGGAGTGGTTCCTCGGCCTGGCCGACTGGGACCAGGGCGTCATCGGCGGACCCCTGCTCAGGTTCACCTACGATCAAACGGCGCAACCCGCGCAGACGGCCGACCCGCAGTTCGACGGCGAGTTTTCACTGGACCGCCGCGAGGCCGCCGTCAGCGGCGCCTGTAACGACGGCGTAGACCGTGGCGGGGCGAGCCAACTGGCCAGCTTTTATTGGCGTACCGGCGCCGAGTCCGGGGTCTGGTGCACCCAGTTCCTGTTCGGCGCCGCCCCCGGCAGCAATCCTTACTACGGCGGGGTCTGGTATGCCGGCGAGGCCGACGCGGGCTACGGCTTTTCGATGTCCCAGCAGGACGAGACCGTCATCGGCATCGTCTACTACTACGACGGCGACGGCCAGCCGCGCTGGGCCTTGGGCGCCGACGCGGCCAACGGCGTCATCGATCTGGACAACTATCGCGGCTATTGCCGCACCTGCGACGTCGTTCCGCGTCAACGCGATCCCGCCGGCGCGCTGTCGCTGGACTGGGACGCGGGTTCCAACCCCGGGCAGGGGTCCGATCAGGCTTCGCTCGCGCTCTCCTATCCCCGTGCCCCGTTCGGCGATTTCGACCGCGAGTTCACGCTCGTTCCTTTATCCGACGGCGCTCCGACGGCCCAGGTGACGGTCGGCACGATGCCGGGGCAGGCGTTCTTCGACACGTTCGTGTCCGAGCAACTGATCCAGGACCGCTGCATCACCTGCCACACGATCGGCGGCATCTCGGCCAACACGCGGCTCGTGTTTCAGAAAACCGACCAGCCTAACTATCGGGCCAACAACCTGGCCCAGATCGAAGCGCTGATCGACGCCGAAGGGGTCGACTACATCCTGAACAAGGTGCGCGGCGCCAGCGCCCACGGCGGCGGCGTGCAGGCGCCTTCGGATTCGCCCGAATATGCCGACCTGGTGCTGCTGTTCGAGGTCCTGGACGAGGGCTTCGGCGGCTTGCCGGAGCTTGACCTGTTCGCGAAAGTCGGCCAGTTGTCGTTCGAGCAGACGCTGCGCCGCGCGGCCGTGATCCTGGCCGGGCGATTGCCCACCGAGCAGGAAAAAGCGGTGGCCCGCGGCGGCAACGAGGCCCAGTTCCGGGCCACGATCCGCGGCCTGATGACCGGTGACGGCTTTCACGAATTCCTGATCGAGGGCGCCAACGACCGGCTCCTGACCGACAAGTGGATCGAGGACGTGTTCGTCAACGCCCAGTTCGAGCCGTACTACCCGGAATACAAGCGCCTGGTCATCGAAAACATCGAACTGATCGAGTCGCTGCCCGATGGTTCGCTGGAACAGAACACAGAGTTTGAGCGGATTCAGGGCGTGCTGCGCCGGGCCTCCGCCCGGGAGCCGCTGGAACTGATCGCCCACGTAGTCGAGAACGACCGTCCCTACACCGAGGTCGTGACCGCGGACTACACGATGGTCAACCCGTTGCTCGGCGAGGCCTACCAGAGCGACACGAGCTTTCCGGACGCGCAAGACCGGCACGACTGGCGGGTAGGCCACAACAACGGCCAGTTGCTGATCGATCACACCTATCAAGAACAGGGCGAGCAAGGCTTCAACCGCTATCTCGGCGGCGGCATCCCGCTGACGATGCCGCACTCGGGGCTCCTGAACACGCCCGCCTTCCTGGCCCGCTATCCATCCACGGCCACGAACCGCAATCGCGCCCGCGCGCGGTGGACCTATTATTTCTTCCTGGGCGTGGACATCGAGAAACTGGCCGCGCGCGCAACCGACCCGGACGCGCTGGCCGATACCAACAACCCGACCCTGAACAACCCGAACTGCACGGTGTGCCATCAGGTCCACGACCCGGTGGCCGGCGCGTTCCAGAACTACGGGGACATCGGCTTCTATCGTGACCAGTTCGGCGGCCTGGATTCGCTGCCGGATACCTACAAGTTCAGCGAGGGTTCGCCGTACGAGGAGGGGGACACCTGGTATCGGGACATGCGCGATCCCGGGTTCAGCGGCCAGACCGCGCCCAATCCCGACAGTTCGATCCAGTGGCTGGGCCAGCGCATCGCCGAGGATCCGCGCTTTGCCTCCGGCACGGTCAAGTTCTGGTGGCCGGCGATGTTCGGCCGTTTTCCGCTGGAGGCCCCGGAAGCGGCCACCGACGCCGACTTCGCCGCCAAGCTGGCCGCGTTCGAAACCCAGAACGGCTACATCGAGTCGCTGGCCGACGGCTTCCGGTCCGGGTTCACGAGCCGCGGCGGCTACAACCTGAAGGACCTGCTGGTCGAAGTGGTCATGGGTCCGTGGTTCCGCGCCAGCGGGACGACGGCGGCGTTGACTCCGGAAGAGGAGCGGGCGCTGGAGGCCGGCTTCGTCGGCGCGGACAAACTGCTGAGCCCGGAACAGCTCGAGCGCAAGGTCTTCGATATCACCGGATTCGTCTGGCACCCATTCGAGACCCTGCTCGGCGACCCCTTCACCGGCCTCAAGAACATTTATCGGCTGTATTACGGCGGCATCGACTCCGACGGCATCAACCAGCGCTCGACCGAGATCACGAGCGTCATGAGCAACGTCGTGGCCGCGTTCGCGGCCGAGTCGGCGTGTCCGATCGTGATCTGGGACTTCGATGCCCCCGACGAGGAGCGGAAACTGTTCTCGGGATTGAGCCGCCTCGCATCGCCGGTGTTCGAGACGGCCAAGGAGGATACCGTCAGCGCCGCGAGCTACGCCGCGCGCACCGAGCACAGCCAGACCGTGACGCTAAACCCGGGCGCCAAGAAGGTGCGGGTCGACTTTCTGAACGACTTCTTCGAGGAGACCGAGGGCGATCGCAACCTGATCGCGCTCGACATCGAAGTCAAGCGCGCCAACGGCTCGACCCTGGCATCGTTCGACCTGGAAGACCTGCCGGAAATCCCGGGTGCCACGTTCAATCACTTCGGCACCTGCAACGGCGTGTACTTCGACGAAGACCAGGGACCGGTAGGCTGGTCCTTGAGTTGTCAGGGCTTCGTCGAGGTGCCGGTGAACGTCACCAGTCCGGGCGACTACTCCGTTATTGTGACCGCGTTCGGCCAGCAGGCCGGCCCCGAGGACACCCGCATGCTGACGACTGTCGTCGACACCGACCCCTACGGCCACCG
>JBFGYD010000063.1:0-8886 GCA_041587615.1 Lysobacterales bacterium | reverse complement strand
CGGTGATCGCCGCGCCGCCGGTGCTGCACGGCTGGTTTCCCGCGTTTCGGGCTTTCCCCGGCACCGAAATCAGCGATCCGGCCGTGTTCCAGGCCTACGTGCTGGCGGTGGCCGAATCGCTGGTTCGAAGCGGCGCCCGCCGCATCGTGTTCCTGAACACCGGCATCGCCCGCGCGACCGGCCTGCCGATCGCCATCGCCGCGCGTGAGATCCGCGTCCGCCACGGAGTGCCGACCCTGGTGGTCTCCTGGGACGACCTGGAAACCGCCGAGGTCGCAGCGCTGCAGCGACAAGCTCGCGGCGGCCACGCCGACGAGATCGAAACGGCGATCGCGCTGGTACTGCAGCCGCAGCGCGTGCGGATGGACCTCGCCGTGCGCGACGACGGCCGCGACGGCAACGATTATCCGGGCTACCGCCCGGGTCTTTTTTCCCGCGACCCCGGCGACCCCGATTTCTCGACCACCGGCCTCAGGGGAGACCCGACGCTGGCGACCCGAGAAACGGGCGAAAAGGCGCTCGCAATCATGACCGAGAATTGGCTCGAAGCACTCCGCGGCTTCGCCACCGAGACTCTCCCCGCCAGTTCGGAGGATTGATCGGGGCGTTCTTATTCGCATGAGCCGGCTGGGTCGAATCCTTGGCTTTCCACCGGATTGAGGGAAACTCGCGGGTGTGTTCGTCTTGTTTAGTTGAGCGCAAGCCTTTGCGGATCGAGAACCTGAAGGAGAAATGGATATGAACCGGCGCGTCCTATTCATGCTTGGACTGTTGGCCGCGGTTTCAGCTCTTGCCGGCTGCAACCCGGACGCGACCTACACCGTGGTCTACATCGTTCGGCACGCTGAGGTCGATTACTCCACCGGTAACACCAATCCACCGCTGACCGCGGCCGGACAAGCCCGCGCCCTGGCGCTCAGAGACCGGCTCGATTCCACGGCGCTCGCGGCCGTCTACCAGACCGAGAAGATCCGCACTCGCCAGACCGCGGCTCCGCTCGCGGCCGATCAGGGTCTTACTCCGACCGAGATCGCCGACGGCCAGAATCAGCCGCTCGTGGACCACGTGCTGGCGAACCACTCCGGCCAAACCGTATTGATCGTCAATCACAGCCACAACATTCTCGAGATCATCGACCGTTTCGGCGCCGAGCGCCCTTTCGATCCGTATCCGTCCGATGAGTTCGACAAGCTGATCGTCGTGCTCCACCGGGAGCTCGAGGGTGCCAACTCGGCCGGGGCGTTTACCTCGGAGTATGGAGCCGCGTCCCCGTAACCTCGCGACCGGGAGTAAGCCACGAAACTAGGCAAGCTGATTCCTGTTGACGATCGTGCTGCTCGGCACCGCCTGCGTGGGCGTTCGGGATGCGGAGAGCCTGGACGCCCCCAGCGTCACTCCACCCGCAATCGATACGGCGCCCACTCTCAGAGCGATCGGATTTCCGGGCGGTTTGGAGAACTTCAGTCAGCCGCCCAGACAAGGCGTCTCGATGGCCCGGGCCGACCTCGCGACCATGATGCAAGGCGTCTTGCGCGAGGCTGAAAACAACCGCGAGTCGCTCGCCCCCAAGGCCGACGACATGCTTGGCGTCCTGGCGGGCACGCGCCCCACCGACGCCGCCGTGGACGCCGCACTCGAGATTGGTGAGGGCATGAACTTCAGCCAATTCAAGGCTGCCGTCGAGCGGCTCGATGCGGCTCGGGCACCAACAAGGACTTCCAGCAAGTCCACCTGATGTCCGAGGTGCACCGCTACACCACGAGAAGTCGTGCCCTCGGCGTATTCACGCCGTTCCCGATGAATGGCGAGTTTTCGATCACGGTCGAAGAAAATGCCGGCTGCAACGCCTGGAACGGCGCCGACGACATGACCTTCGGATTGTGCAACGGCTATACCCAGAGCAACTGCCGGCAATGCCTGGACAGCTCGGCCGCGACCACGGAGCCCGACGACCGCGAACCCGGAGTGTTACGATTCGTGGACGCCGCCGGCGGCCGACTGGACGGCGGTGCAGACCGGCGGCGCGCTCACTCGGATCTATTGTCGCGTAAAGACGCGCAACGCCGGGGGCGGCAACGAACGCTTTTCGTCATCTCCGGGGGCGGGCTTGTGGACCGGCGTGCCGCCACCATACGCCGTCATCACGGCGGATGGCCGCTCGGACTACTGATCTTCCTCCAAGCTCAGGTGGGCCGTGTCGATCCGCGCCGGCGGAGCCGCGGGGCGCTCGTCCAGCGCCTCGTAGTCGTCACTGACGGACAGGCCGTCGAGGTCGATCTGCGGCGGCGCCGGGGGCGCTGACGGGTCGACCACCGCATCGGGATCGGCCAGGTCGAGGTCGAATATTTCGATCTCCGGCGCTGGTAGCGGCGGACGCTCATCCAGGCGCTCGAAGTCGTCGCTCACCGACAGCCCACCCAGGTCCATCTCCAGCGGCGGGGGACGCTCGCTGTCATCGACGATGGCGCCGATCGCGGCCAGGTCCATTCCCTCGGTGTTGATCTCCGGCGCGCTGACGGCGGCCGGCTCGGTGAGCTGTGCGCCGGGTGGCGCCAGCAGGTCCGCCTCGTCGTCAGCGGCCGGTTGCGGTGGAACTTCATCGGCATCGACGGCCTCAGCCGCCTCCGCCGCCTCGGCCGTGGTCGCTGGCACCGGCGGCGGCGCCTCGGGACCGTCGACCTGGAACACCGCCCGCTGGCTCGGCTCCGGTCCCGGGGCTGCGGCGTCGGACGAGGTCGGGTCGTCAACCGTAAAGACCGCCCGCCCGCGCGGCGCGGGAGTGGGCTTGGTCGCGGGACGGTAGTCCTCGGAGGCCGCGCTGCGGCTCTCGGCGCTGACCACGGACACTCTGGCCCCGGCCTGGCGCAGCACCGCCCGGTAGCGATCGGCCGCCGCGCGGTCCAGACCCTGCTTTAAAACTTTGCGCCCGCCCCCGAACAGCGCCTCGACCCGCGCCGGCTCGATCTTGAACAGCCGCGCCAGGTTGGCCTTGACCTCGGCCTCTTCGGCCCCGGGCACGAGGCGCCCGCGAAAAACGATCTGGTAGCTGTCCTCACTCATGCAACGTGCGGGCTACAGTCCAAGGTTGCTCAGCATGTTGATCAGGCTGCGGATGGTGCCGGCAAACTCGGGGTGCTCGGTTTCGAAATTGACCACCTCCTCATTCAGTTCGTCGAGCAGTTCGTGCTGGTGATCCTCTTCGAGGTGCGCGCCGAGCCGATCTTGGATGGTCTCGATCAGGGCACCGAGCTCCTCGCTCTTGCGCGGATCGGCTCCGTCGAGGTCCTCCAGTTCACGCTTGAGCTGGTTGATCAGTTCGTGCAGGCCCGGGTGCTCTGTCATCGGTTCGCTACCGGCAATGGGGTCATCGAGTAATCAAACCGCGTGAGGGGGTTCAGGTCAAGTCGCGCGCGCTCGGACGGGCCAATGCGGGTCGCGGCCGGCGACACCGCGGCCGGTCCGGCGGTGCACGGAGGCGGGGGTCGGCGGCCCGGCCCGGGCGGCTTAGGCCGAAAGTCATACTTAGCGCACTTTCCTTGACCGCGACCTTTAAAAGGTGGGCTAAGCCCCAAGCACTTAACGAGTTTCCCGGCTTTTCCACAGAATCTGTGGATAACTATGTGTATAGACCGGCCCGCGGACCGGGCGGTTTTACGCGGCTGCTGCCCGCGCTACGCATTGGTTAATTTTTAACCAATCGACAATTCGTACTGCAAATCAACAACTTACGAGAGGATCGCTGGCGCGCGGCGGGCCTGGACAACGGCCGATAACAGAACTGTAACAGACCAAATCCGGGTGTGAATAAAGTCATTCGGAGAATCAAACACTTATTTCGGGCCGTTTTCGATCGAGGATTTATCGGGCCGCCAAGGGGCTGAAAACAAAGGGCGCCCGAAGGCGCCCTTTTCCCTGGTCTTATGCCCGCTCAGGGTCAGGCGGCGGCTTTTTTGCCGCCTTTGCTCTTGCCCTCGATCAAGCGGCCCTTGGAGCCCCCGATCTCGATCTTCTGCGGCTTCATCGCCTCCGGAATTTCGCGGAACAGGTCGATGTGCAGCAGACCGTTTTCCAGCTTGGCGCCGGTTACCCGGACGTGGTCGGCAAGCTGAAAGCGACGCTCGAACGTGCGTTGCGCGATCCCGCGATACAGGTACTCGCGGTCGTCCTCGGCCCGCTCTTTGTTGCCGACGACGGTCAGCTTGCCCTGCTCGCAGGTGATGTCGATGTCGTCCTGGCTGAGGCCAGCGACCGCCATCGTGATTCGGTACTTGTCCTCACCCGTGACCTCGATGTTGTAGGGCGGGAAGCCCGGGCTCTGGTCCAGACGGGTGGCATTGCTCAGCAGATTGGCCAGACCTTCGAAGCCAATCGCGGAACGGTACAGCGGTGAAAAATCAAATGTGGTCATCACTATTCTCCTTAGAAGCAATAGTCTCTTTGTCAATCGCCGGCTGAACCCAGCCAGCGGTCTTGCGGTCCCGTTTTCGGCTACCGCAATCTTAAAAATATGTTCGGATGGAAAAAATTCAAGAGTGATTTCGAAGGTTTTTTGCTAAGGTCCGCGCGGCGACCGGCGGAGATTGAGCATGAGACAAACTGTATGGCTGATGGGTCTGGCACTCGCGGTCAGCGGCACCGAAGCTCGGGCGGCCGACCGCGCGGCCGAGATCGCGCGCCAGAGCCTGATCGTGGACACCCATATCGACGTTCCGTACCGGCTGCGCGAGGCCTGGGAGGACGTGACCCGGTCGACCGAGTCCGGAGATTTCGACCTGCCGCGAGCCCGCGCCGGAGGACTGAACGTGGCCTTCATGTCAATCTACACGCCGGCGACGTACGAGCAAACCGGCGGCGGCTGGCAGCTCGCCAACGAACTGATCGACGGGGTCGAGGCGCTGGTCGCGCGTGCGCCCGCGAGCATGGCCCTGGCTGCGGACACCGCCGCGGTCGCGCGTGACCAGGCCGCCGGGCGCATTTCGCTGGCGCTGGGGATGGAGAACGGCACGCCGCTCGAGGGCAAGCTCGAGAACCTGAAGTTCTTCTACGAGCGCGGGATCCGCTACATCACGCTGGCGCATTCAAAGTCCAACCACTTGAGCGATTCGTCCTACGACGAGAACCGGCAATGGAAGGGCTTGAGCGCGTTTGGCCGCGAGGTAGTCGCCGAGATGAATCGGCTCGGCATCATGATCGACGTCTCCCACCTGTCCGACGCCGCCGCGACCCAGGCGATCGAGCTCAGCGCGGTACCAGTGATCGCGTCGCACTCCTCGGCCCGGCACTTCACCCCCGGCTGGGAGCGCAACATGAGCGATGAGCTGATCCAGCGGCTGGCAGCGAAGGGCGGCGTGATCCAGATCAACTTCGGCTCGGTTTTCCTGACCGCCGAAGCCAAAGCCTGGTTCGACCAATACGACCAGGCCCGGGGTGCGTTCAAGGACGAGAGCGGGCTGGAGCACAACGACGACCCGGCAGTGAAGGAGTTCGCGTCGAATTACCTCGATCTGCACCCGTTTCCATTCGCACAACTGTCCGACGTCCTCGCTCACATCGACCATGTCCGGGACCTGGTCGGGGTCGCTCACGTGGGCCTTGGCTCCGATTTCGACGGCGTCGGCAATTCGCTGCCGGAGGGTCTCAAGGACGTCTCGATGTATCCGCGCCTGATCGGGGCGCTGCTCGCGGCCGGCTACGACGAGCGGGCAATCGATGGAATCCTCGGGGCCAATCTGATGCGGGTGTGGCGCGCCGCGGAGGCTTACGCCGCAGCGCAATGACGCCATCCGTTGGTCTATCGGGCGCTACTCGAGTTCGTCCACGGTCTTGGGCCAGCTCGCCTTGAGCAGCCGCGACAGCGCGCGGTCGGCCAGCAGGCGGCCGCCGGTCTGGCAGCGAGCGCAGTAGTTGGTCTCGTTCTCGGCGTAAACGATGCGCTGAACAGGCGCGCGACAGACCGGACACGGCTGCCGGTACCGGCCGTGGACGGCCATATCGGGGTGGAACGCGGTCACCTTGCGCGGGAACCTCGGGCCGGCTCGTTCGCGCAGGCGCGCGGTCCAGGTCTTTAGCGTCGCCTGGCAGCTTCGGTACAGGCGCTCCCACTCCGCGTCGCTCATGTCCCGGGTGCGCTTGAACGGCGACAGGCGCGCCGCGAACAGGATCTCGTCGGAGTACGCGTTGCCGATGCCGGCCAGCAGGCGCTGATCGGTCAGCGCGCGCTTCAGGGTGTGGTTTTCCCCCTCCAGGCGGGCGCGAAAGCGCTCCAGGTCGATCGCCAGCGGGTCGAGCCCGCCGCGGTCCAGCGCCGCCAACGCCGCGGGCCCCTCGAGCAGGTGAACCGCGGCGCGCTTTTTCTTGCTTGCCTCGGTCAGCAGCAGCGACCCGGTCTCGAAATCCCAGGCGGCAAGCCCGTTGCGCGCGGGAATCGCCGCCCCGGCGGCGCGCCACTGAAGCCGCCCGGAGATCATCAGATGGATGGCGCAGCACAGTTCTCGTTCGAACTCGATCACAATGCGCTTAGCCAGCCGCGACACGCGGCGCACCCGGCGGCCCTCGAACGCGCCGGGCTCCGGCGTCACGGTGCGCAGCACGAACGCACTGCGCCAGCGCATCGCGATCAGCGGCTCGCCGGCGATGCGGGCGTTCAGCGCGTCGACGTAAACGGTGATGTCGGGCAATTCGGGCATGGGGACACGCGCTTAGAATGGGCCGAGCAATCCCCACGGCGATTTAAGCAGCGCCACGCTGACCAGCCAGGCGAACAGCGCCAGCGCCAGCAGGTAGGCCGTCAACCGCGTTCTCCGATCGAGCGCGCGCGAGGCGATCAGGCCGAGGATCACGTAGCCGACCAGGCCCACGATCTTGGCTCCGAGCCACGGGTGGACGATCGGGTCCAGGCGCAGCAGGATCGCCATGCCGACCCCGCTGAGCAGGAACACCGTGTCGATCGCGTGGGGCGCGACTCTGACCCAGCGCCGGCGCACCCATCGACGGCGTCCGATCCAGCCGGCGCCGCGCAACGCGAAACCAAAAATGCTCAGCGCGGCGCAGGTCACGTGAAGACTCTTGAGACTCGTATAGAGCATCGATTCTCAGGTTTTGATGATCCGGCCCGGAATGATAAGGCATGGCCTGGAATCAATTCGAACAGTGCGTGTGCCGGATGGCCGCTCTGCTGTATCGCTGCGACGATCACGAACTGGCGCGTGCCGAAAGTGAGCTTCGGCGCCTGCTGCGCCTGGCCGACCATTATCTGAGGGTGGCCCGCGGGACACCCAGCGCCGGCGAAACCGGCAGCGCGTCCCATCTGTGCCGCTCCCCCGCAAAGGCCCCATTACCGCCACCTCGGCGCCATCGTGGGCGTTGAAGCTAAGCCAGAGGCAACGCGGGAGTCAAAACGATGCGCAAGATTGAATTGAGTCTGTTGCTGGGCCTGTCGCTGGGCGCGACGGCGGCGCCTTACCGGGGGGTCGACGCCTGCTTTGCGCTCGACACCACCGGGTCGATGTCTTCGATGATCGACGCGGCGAAGGAAAAGATCTGGTTCATCGCCAACGAGATCGCGCGCGCGCCGTCGCGGCCGCACGTGCGACTGTGCCTGCTGGCCTATCGAGACCGCGGGGACGCCTACGTGACCCGGCATTTCGACCTGACCGACGATCTGGACTCGATTTACCAGGCGCTGATGGAACTCGAGGCCAACGGCGGCGGCGACGGTCCGGAAGCGGTCAATCAGGCGCTGCTGGAGACGGTCACGAAATCGAGCTGGAGCGCCGGTGAGGACACGCTCAGGGTGGTTTTTCTGGTCGGCGACGCTCCCCCGCACCTGGATTACGACGAGCCCCAGTACCCGGAGATCTCGGCGCTCGCGCTAACCCGGGGCGTGGTCATCAATCCGGTCCTGGTGGGCCGCGACCATTCAACCCGACGCATCTTTTCCGAAATCGCGGCGGCCGCGGCCGGGCGCGAACTCAACCTGGCCGACCCCCGCGCCGCCGAGCGGGTGCGAACGCCGATGGACCAGGACCTGGCCGCCCTGAATCAGCGCCTGGGCCAATTGATCGTGCCCTACGGCAGCGACGCTGAGCAGGCTGATATCCGCGCCAAGCAGGAACGCTCCGAGAACCTCAGCGAGGCGGCCGCCGCCGATCGGCTGGCGTTCAACCTGGCGACCGGTCGGATCGTCCAGGGCCGCGGCGACCTGCTTCAGGACGTCGATGCCGGGATCGCCGATCTGGCCGATATCGACGCCGGCCGGCTGCCGCCGGCGATGCGCAGCATGGATCAGGACGAACTACTGGCCCGGCTCGGCGAGATTCGAGCCGAGCGGGAGGAGCTGCGCCGACTGATCGCCAGCCTGGTGGCGGAGCGGCGGCGCGTCATCGCCGAGCGTCAGGATCGGGAAGGATTCGAGGCGGTCGTCTCCCAGGTCATCATCGAGCAGATGGCGGTGAAACTCGAACCCGGTTCCGCCGGTCTATAATGTAAATGAGTGGCCCGCGAGCCGCGCTCTTCTGTGCCGGCGAAGCGGGTATCGGTCGCCGAAGCCGAGCCGCGAGGCTCGTGGAGAACGGTCATGCGAAAATCTGCCTGGTGGGTCGCCGCGGGGTTTTTGGCCATCGCCGCCTCCGTTGCCGCCCAGTCTCACGTGCGTTACCTGGCTCATTCCGGCTATGCCGGCGCGGACCTCAAGGAACAGGGTTTCGACGGCGACGCGTTTCGAGATGCCCGCGGCCTCGCGCGCCTGGGGGACCGGCGCGCACAGTTCAACCTCGCGGCCATGTATCACGTTCGCGGCGAGCATTCGCACGCCGCGTACTGGTACCGCAAGGCGGCGCTGTTTCGACAGTCCGACGTGCCCGAAGTCACCGAGCTCACCTGGATCCT
>JBFGYD010000062.1:0-8897 GCA_041587615.1 Lysobacterales bacterium | reverse complement strand
GCTTCCGCACCGGCTTCACCCACATGGAGTGGTTCCTGACCCCCGACGGCGAAGCGGTGTTCGGCGAGATCGGCGGCCGTCCGCCGGGCGGGCGCTCGGTGGACCTGATGAACTTCACCCACGACTTCGACGTCTACGTCGGCTGGGCCGAGGCCGTCACCCGCGGTGAGTTCAACCAGTCGGCCCACCGGCGCTACAACGCCGCGGCGATTTTCAAGCGGGCCCGCGGGCAGGGGCGCATCTGCGCGATCCACGGCCTCGACGGCCTGCGGCGGCGCTTTGGCGAGCACATCGTGGTCGAGGATCTGCTGCCGCTCGGCGCGCCGCGCCGCAACTGGCGCCAGACGCTGTTGTCCGACGGCTACCTGGTCGTGCGCCATCCGGAGCTGGAACGAACGCTCGAAATCGCAGATGCGGTCGGCACGGATCTGCAGATCGACGCGCGCTGAGCGTCCCATTTAAAACCGCTTCGAGATGGAGGAGGAGTCATGAGCAAGCCCAGGTTGATCTACTTTGACGCGCCGGTGAGCCGCGGCGAAGAGTGCCGCCTCGCACTGCATATCGCCGGCGTGGACTTCGAGGACGTTCGCATCTCCCAGAACGACTGGCCCGGGCTCAAGCCCGAGACGCCGTTCGGCTCCCTGCCGGTGCTCGAGCTGAGCGGTTCGCCGCCGCTCGGACAAACCAATGCCATACTCGTATTGATCGGTCGGCGCCACGGGCTCCATCCGAAAGACGACTACGAGGCAGCGCGCCACGAGGCCGTCATGTGCCATATAGAAGACCTTCGTGCCCAGGTCAGCCCCACGTTGCGGCTTGCCGATGAGGCCGAGAAGAAGAAGGTTCGCGGCGCGCTCGCCGAGGGGTATCTCCCCGCATGGGCCGAGTACACCGAGCGGCAGATCGCCGATTCTGGCCCGTTTTTCGCTGGCGAGACGCTGCACGTGGTCGATCTGAAGCTTCACCGAATCGTCCACTGGTTCGCGAGCGGCGTCATCGATCATATTCCCGCCACCGTTTTTGTGGCGTTCAAAAAGCTCAATCGCGTTCACGACGCAGTCCGCGATCACGCGGGCGTGAAAGCCTGGTACGCAGAATCAAGAGCGGAGACATAGACCCGCGCTGAAACGGGATCGGCTATAGTTTCTGAATATCGACGAGGATCCCCAAGACCTTGGGCGCAAACCGGCGCCAGGGTGTCCGGGAGTTCACGACTGCCGATACAGCTCCGGCAGATCGCCGAACATGCCGCCGTAGAACGTAACGCCCAGCTCGTGGCTGGCCGCGTAGCCGTCGCCCGACTTTTTCAGGTCCAGCCACAGGTCGCCGGCCTCGGTGTTGAATGGCGTCATCCTGGCCTTAGAGCGTCCATTTCTGGCCGAAAAACCACAGTCTAAAGTCCCCCGGGAAAACGGACTTTCACAGAACAGCTACCCCGCCCTCCTTTCGGCTGACCCCCTTTCTCGCGGTTGCACCGTAACTCGCCTCGGCTTCGCGCTAATCGGGGCGAAATCTCGCTGCACTCTGCCGCCCTGCGCCCGACCGCTTTCCTGTTTTGTGTCAGCAATAGCGGGGGCACCCATTAGCCCGCAATGCCGGCTGATCCGTCGTGTACTACTCAGACTCGGGTCCGTTGTCGACGGTCTGGAACGGCGCGCCGATCGGCAGGTCGGAACTCCCGCTGACGGTGTAAGAACCGGCCACCTGACTTATGGCGGACCGCCCATCTTCGATCGCGAGGGTGTAGGTTCCAGCGCCGCCAAGCGTAAGGACCGCGCCTTCACTTCCGGCGACGCCGGCCGCGTCCAGACCAAACGGGTTGCCGGTGAGAAGGTTTGTGGCGCCTGGTCCGCCCGTTCCCGGAGCGTAGAGGAAGATCTCGATATCGAGGAAGGCGTCGGGCAGTGCCGTCAGGGTGACCGTCGTCCCCGGGGTCGAGACTTCGAACGCATACGCGTCCTGGCCCGTATCCTCAGGAGTTCCGGCGGGACTGGTGCCGAGATTCTCACATAAACGCATTGCCTGAACGCTGGAGGTCAGCGTGCTGTCGAATCGGACGAACACGACCCCCGACCCGTGATCGTAGCGGGCAAACGAGCCGACCAGGTCTGGCGCCGGATCCACGACGTCAATTCCCAACGGACTCGCTGCCATCCAATCGCCCGGATCACCGTCAAGCGTCACAATCTGAGCCCACAGCAGGGGAGCTGAGAGCACACACACGCCGATGGTCGAAATGGTTGTCAACATCGTGCTGCGCCGTCTGAGGAAGGCGCGTGCGCTGACCAGCAAGAGAGCGACGATCAACAACAGCGACCACCGGGACAGCGTCGGCACGGCGACTGGACCGCGGGTGGTGAGCACCATCGGACTGCCGCCCGGTTGGCCGTTGTCGGTCACCATGGCGTCGGGGCAGACGCCGTCTTCGGAGACCTCGAACCCCATGCGAATCTGGGCCGAGTTCGATGGGCCGACGGAGTACGGGACGTAGGTCTCGATGACGTCGGCGCCCGCAATTCCGAGGCCGGATCCGATCGGCCACGGTGGTGTGAACGGGACATTGATCGGGACCGGGGGTCCGAAGGCGTCGGTCGCCGGATTGACGCACGTTTCCCGGTATACCGCCGCAACCATTCGGGTTGCGACGTCAACCTGGGTGGTGAGAATTTGCTCGACACCCGGAAGGCTCCCGTCGGCAGTCACCGCGACGCATCCCGTGGCGGAATCGTTGTCCAGGTCGAGAAGCGCCTTGAATTCTGCACCCAGGGCCTGAGACAGACCGCTGGTCCCGGCGATCAACACCAAGCCAACGATGCTACGGACGGAGATACCTCTTTTCATCACCGGCTGACTCCTACTTCTGCTGAGCTTCTCGCATTTTTGAGGCTGGCATATTGCGATTGCCATGTCCATCAACGGCGCCGTTCTGAAGGGGCTTTGATGCAGCAACCGCCGCAGCAGTCGAATGGGGCCTCGGAATCGCCTGGCTCCGCTACTGCTGCCACGCCGTCTGACATCTCTACGGGGGCGAGTCCGCGGTCGAGTGTGATCTGGCCGGCCTGCGAGCCGAGATCCATCGCAGGACTGACTAATCAGTAATGTCGGGCGCGCGAGTGCATTGAAATCGCGCGTCGAGAGCGAGATCGATGCATTGGCGGCGACTCGGCAATTGCGGTCGGCGCAAAGGTGTGCCGCTCGCCGCACCGCACTTCATCAAGGGTTCGTCAAAGTCTCGTCAAGCTTTGCGGGCGCGCTCAGGGTAGCTTGAATGCACCAAAAACGCAGGACGGGAGACGACGATGACCGGGCAGATTCGATTGCGCGCGATCAAGTTGTGGTTCGCGCTGACGAGCCTTCTTTATGTCGCCGCTGTGGGCGCGAACCACGGGGGACCAATCCGGATCGTGGGCGGACCCGCGGACGCAACGCCGGCAAGCGACATTGCCACGGCCAACTGGCTGGCCAATTTCATCGTGCCCGCCGACGCCGACCCTTACGACCGCATTCCGCACGAGTTGTACTGGATTTGCCTGCAGTCGGCCGTCGACTTCGCCGTTCAGCCCCAATGCGACTTCATCAGCTTCACCGAAGGAGTCGGCCCCCCGCGGGCGGTCATTCCGTTTTCGGAAGCGCTCGACCCGCTGCGCGGGCAGAGCCTCTATCTATGGGTTCGCGCCGTAAACGTGCAGACCAACCAGGTCGAGACTACCCACGCCTATCCGATGCGGGCGGCACTGTCGAACATCGCGCTCCGCCCGCCCGGCACGGCCGGCCAGCAGCCGCCGTTCGACCAGGTGTTCCCGGGAGAGGACGACGTGTTCACGTCTACCGACGACTTCCTGTTTCGCTGGCCGCGAACGACCACCGGCGAGGCGGGCGTGTTCGGCGGTTTCAACCACGGCGCGACGAAGCACATTCTGAGCCTCCAGTTCCAGCAGTCATCGGCCAGTTGCGAGCGCACGGTGTTTGCCTGCCCCGGCGCGGGCAATGCCTGCACGTCGACCGATCCGCTCGATTGCGGTTCTACCGAGCGGGGCTACTGCACCTACACCGAGCCGTGCGCGCGAAACAGCGGCCAGGTGAGCTTCACGATCCCGCTCGAGGGCCTCACACCGAGCTACCAGGACGTCGGTCCGGGGATGGCGCGGACCCAGCAGATCGGGATCCACGACTTCATCGAGTTTATCCCGGAGGAGTCCGGCTACGCCGGAGTGATGGGCGAGGTGAACGCCGACCGGGTGTTCTGGCGGGTGGCGGTCTGCACCGACATCGACGAGCGGGATACCTGCGGGCGATCGGAAAACGCCGCGCACTTAGGTATCGGCACAATCGGCATCCCCGGGACCGGGGGTGGCGGCGGCGGGGGCGGCTTCGGCGGCGGAGGCATCGCGTTCGGCGACTCCCCGCTGGCCGACACATTCGGCCACCCAGCCTGCCTGAACTGCCACCTGATCTTCAAGGAGGCCGAGGCCGGCGAGGGCCGGGGCCACGCCCACGCCCAGTTGGGGCTCGTCGGCGGCATCGACAACCTCGACAACCCGTCCGTCTGCGTCATCTGCCACGGCGCCGACAAGGCGCCACAGATCCTCGGCACCTCGTACTCGGCCGACCACGGCCTGGACGCAGCGTTTCCGGGACAGGACTACGCGTCGTGGTGGGCCTGGTTCGCGCCGCCGTATGAAGGCGGCCTGATCTGGCCGGACTTCCTCGCCGACCCGGCGTCCGAGGATTACGACCCGTCCACGGCCTGCGCGCAGTTCACGTCCGAGACTCCGGATCCGGAGGTGATGAAGCACCACCTGTTCGAGGACCCGCGGGTGATCTGGTCGATCGTCGGCGGCGAGAAGCCGGACAATGGCGTCAACGGTGGCTTCGTCGATGAGCTGGCGCCGCCGGGGAGCGCGCTGACCGCCAGCTCGAGCACCGCCGAGCGCCTCGCGGTGTTGGCAACCTGGGAGGACTGGGTCAACGAATGGGTCGACGGCGGCATGAACTGCGGCACGACCTACACCACCAACTCCGGCGGCGGCCCCAACGAGCCAGTCAACACGACGCCGCCGACGACGACTTCCGACGGCAGCACCGGCACCTGGGTCGGCGGCGCGCCGGGCAGCGGCGATACGACGGTCACGCATCTCGATTGCACGCCGGACCAGGACTCGGCCAGTCCGCAGTGCGTCTGGACCATGTTCGCCTGCGGCTCAGACGACATCCAGGTCCGGGCGCAGGCCACGGCCTGCACCGAAGCGACGGCACTGCCGTACACGCAGGCCTCCGTCTCGCCTGCGGGACTGTGCGACACGGCGGCCAGCGGCTGCTACAAGTTCGAGCCCGGTGTGGGCGGTGGCGTCTATTGGAGCCTGGTGCAGATCCCGGCCGAGATCGGCGACCACACGCGCCTGTCATATTTCTCGATCGACGCCGAGGGCAATCAAGAGATCGTGCGCACCGAAACCTACGATTTCGTCGACGCCGACCTCACCGCGCCAGCCTCTGGAGTGGAATTGTTCTATGACATCGACGCCGACGAGCACAAGCTGCGCTTTTCCTGCGTCGACAACTCGGAAAACTGCCTCATTTTCTATAAGAGCAACGATCCGGGTGAGGACGAAACCCCGGAGTTCGATATGTCGACCCAGATCCTGAACAGCAACGGCAACCCGTTCGACGCCCACGACAACGTGCTCGGGTTCCTGAAGACCGACCGGGTGCAGCGCATCCGCTGGGCGGCCGTCGACGCGGCCCAGCCGCTGAACCAGCGCAACGCCGAGTTCGACCGTCTCTGCGTCGAGGAGAACCTCGACCTGTGCCCCGGCAAGCGGACGCTGCAGAACGAGTGCGTGGCCGGCTGCGAGGCCACGATCCGCTCCGACTGCGAGCTGAGCTGCACCGGTTCCGGCGGCGGCGGGGTCGAGGAGGACTGCGTGGCCGCGTGCGTCGCCTCCAGCCCGATCGACTGCCAGCCGGGCTGCGTGCAGACCTGCGAGCCGACCAACACGGTGTGCCCGGGAACCGGGCCCGCGTTCGGCGAGCCGTCGATCACCGACTGCGTCAGTCGGACCAATCCGATCCAGTGCTACCACGAGTTCGTGTACGACCCCGACGCGGCTTACGACAGCGAGGCGCCAGCGGTCGCGGTCACGCCGACGCGCGCGCCGCGCATGGACGGAACCTACGAGGGTGGGTTCCTGGCCTCGCTGCAGTGCTCAGACCCGGTCAATGATTGCTCTATTTACTACACGCTCGACGGCAGCATACCGACCGCGGATCCCCGCAACCGGTACACCGAATCGATCATCATTCCGGAGCCGCTCAGCGGACGCACCGCGACGACCACGCTGAAATACTTCAGCCAGGACGATGCGGTGCCGCCGAACTCGTCTCCGGTCACGACGACGGTTTTCACGGTGGCGCTGCCGCACACCGACGACGACTTTGACGGCTTTACCGAGGACGACGGCGACTGCAACGACGGCAACGATTCGATCTTTCCGGGAGCGCCGGAGATGTGCGACCTGATCGACAACGATTGCAACGGCATTATCGACGACCCGATCGGCGGATCGTGTTCGACCGACCTGGTTTTCGCCGACGGTTTCGAGCCGTAAAAGAAAAAAAGGGGCCAGGTTCAATTTCCCTGGATAACTGGACCTGGACCCGTCTTGAGAAGGGTAGAATTCGAGCAGAGAAGCTATTGGTCCGACCGCAGGGCTCGGCGCAGGGCCAGCAGTTCCTGCTCGTCTAGGGCGGTCCAGCCCTCGCCGACCAGGCGCCGGCGGCGCTCGGCGAGCTCCAGCGCCAGAGCCGGATCGGAAACCCGGTGATAGCGGGAGAGAAAGGCTAGGGCCTCAGCGCTGGCTTCGGCCCGCGCCGAGAGAGTCTCGGCCAGGGCGTCGATCCGCTGGCTGCCCGGCTCTGAGTCCAGCAGCATCAGGCCGAATCGGCCGCCCGCGTCCAGGGCCTCGATGGGCGCTTCCCCTTCCTCGGCCAACCGGTAGGCCTGCTCCATGCGCGCCACCGCGGCGGGCTCATCGCCCCGAGTCGCCGCCAGCGCTGCCTGCGCTCGGGCCAGGCTCGAATCCAGATGCTGGATCTGGGATTCGCCGATGACCGCGGCGGCCTGCTCCAGCGTCTCGGCGGCTGTTTCCGTTTGCCCGGCTTCCAGCAGGGCCTCGGCCCGAGCGATCAGGCTGGTGGCGCGACCCAGCGGCTCTTGGATCCGCTCGTAGATCGCGGCGGCTTCGGCAAGCAGCTCGGCGGCGCGTTGCCAGTGGCCCAAGTCGTGCTCGGTGCGTCCCTGCTCAAGCAGAGCCAGAGCCTGTTTGGTGGGGTGATCGAGCTCGGTGGCGACGGTCAGAGCCCGGGCGGCCATGATGCGCGATTCCTCGAGACGGCCGACGCGCCGCAGGGAAGCGGCAAGATCCGCTCTGGCCTGGGACTCGAGGACCGGGTCGTCGTACTCTTCCGCCGCCGCCAGCACCCGCTCCTGGTAAGCCAGGGCCTTGGGCCAATGCCCGCGCGCCATCTCGATGTCGGCGAGCACGGTCAGGATCAGGGCGACCTGCAGCGGCAGTTCGAGTTCCTGCCGCAGGGCCAGCGCTTCCAGCAGCACGGGTTCGGCCTGATCGTAGCGGCCCTGGTCGATGTAGAGATTGCCCAGGTTCTTGCGGGTGGTCGCTTCGTAATAGCGGTCGCCGGTTAGCTCGTAGTGCGCTAGGGCCTCGCGGAACAGCCGCTCGGCGGTGGCGTAGTCGCTGCGGGTGGCCGCCAGGATCGCAAGGTTGGTGGTGACGCTCGCAATATAATCCCGGTTATCCAGGGCACGGTAGTTGGCCAGGGACTTCTCGTACCACTGCTGCGCCGCATCCTTGTCGCCCCGGCGCCACGCCAGAATTCCGGAACCCGACTGAACGGCGGCCAGCAGGCTCGTGTCACCCTCGGCTTGCGCCGCGGCCAGCAGTTCGCGGTGGAGCTGGTCGGTATAGTCCCAGTCGCCCAGCAGCCGGGTGACGATGGCCAAATGGTATTTGGCATGGTGCAGCCCGGGCGCATCGGCCAGGACCGTATCGAAGTAGCGGGCGGCGTCCTCGTACCGACCTTGAAGGCGGGCATCGAGGCCGCGGGCGAAGGCTTGGTTGACGAAGTCATCGTCGGTCACCAGGCTGCGCTGCGCCCGCCCTGCGCCCGGCCAGCGCGCGAGCGACTCGGACAGGCTGGTTCCGGCCGCGACCGCCAGCACGGCGACGTCGTCTCCCCGCAGGCTCAGAGCCAGGGGTTCCTCTGCTTCGTCCAACACGCGCACATCCAGGCGGAATCCGCCTTCGACTAACGTCAGTCGCGGGGCCAGCACCTGATCGGCGCCGCTGCTCAGGCGCAGCACCCGCGCCTGGCCCTGGGGGTCCTTCACGTCGGGGTAACGATTCAGCGTCGCCAGCACCGTGCCGCTGCTGACCCGCGTCACGCCGGCCTCGCCGAGAGCCTCGTCGATCAGCGGCAGAACGCCGTAGCGAACCCACTCCAATTCCGGGTTGTCCGTGTCGTTCTGGACCGGAAGAACCGCAACCCGGATGGGTCCCTCCGAGGGCCGCTCAGGCCACGGCTGCCACAGCGAGAAAACAGCAATGAGGAGCGCCGCGACCGCGGTTGTCCACAGCCACAGGGGCAGCCGTGCGCCGGGCGCCCGGGCCGGCTGGCCGGGCTTGGCTCGGGTCTCCTCCACGGGCTGGGCGAAGCGGTAGCCAACGCCGTAAACGTTGGCGATGTAGGTTTCCGGATCCTCGCCGCCCAGCACTCGTCGCGCGCGGCTCACCGCCTGCGGCAGCGTGGCATCTGAGACCGGGCGGCTGTGCCACACCTCGCGCCACAGCTCGTCTTTGTCAACGACCCGTCCGCCGCGG
>JBFGYD010000061.1:0-9020 GCA_041587615.1 Lysobacterales bacterium | reverse complement strand
GTGTCGCCCTCGACATAGCCCGTCGCTTCGCCCCCGTCGGGAAATTTGTAGGAATCCGGCAGCGAATCGAGACCGCCGAAGCTGTCTTTGTAGAAGCCCTCGTCGCCATAGTGCTGAAAGGTGCCGGCCACCGGATCGTGGACCACGTGGCAGGCGGTGCAGGCGGGGTTGTTCATGGTCGGGTTGTCGGTATCGGACAGCGCCGCGTCGTCGATCGGGCGCGCGGCCAGCTTTTCGATGTCGACGTCGAGGAAGAAGTAATAAGTCCAGCGCGCCCGCGCCCGGTTGCGATTGGTGGCCGTCGACGGATAGCGCGACAGAAAGGCGAGCGAATTGAGCACCCCGGCATGAGGAAACTCGGTCGGCAGTCCGCCGGACAGGATCCCGCAGTACGGCGAGCACGAGAAGCTGACGCCCTCGCCCAGGCGCAGATAGTCTTCGATCCGCCCGGGTCGCCACTGGGTCGGGTCCTCGGAATCGCTGAACGCGACCGACGCGCCGAACGCGGTGCTGGTGGCCGGGTTCATCATCGTGTAGTCGGCGGTCAGGATTTCGCCGTAGGGCAGGTCGTTCTCGACCACGTGCGCGATCAGCTCCACCGGCGCCCGAGCGATGCCGTGGGTCACGCCGAACAGGAACCGTGCCAGCCCGCGACCGTCCTCCGCTGCAACCAACTGCTCGATCCGGCTCGAATACCCGGGGAAATACAGCGTCTCGAACGGATTGAGGATGGGGCGGAGCAAAAACTGATCGGTCAGCAGGCGGTCGTTGGCGCCGGTGATCAGGAACTGATGGAAATTGTCGCCCTGCATCAGTCCCCGCAGGAGCTCGCGTTGGGTCGCGTGGTCGGCGCCCCGGAAGGCGGCCTGCTCGCCCGCGCTGGGCAGGCGGCCTGCAAACAGCAGCGAGGCGCGGCGCAGGGTGGTGTCGTCGTCCAGCATCTTGACGCCGGCGAAGAACGACTCCTCCTCGAACGGTGGCCGTTCGTCGAGCAGCAGCTCCAGCAGAAAGTTCAGGTTGCCGTATTCGACCGAGGCCTCCTCGAGCTGGGTGCTGCCGCCGTGTGATTCACCGCGCACCTTGGCCAGGATCGTTTCGGCGCCGGCCGGGACCGTGGCCACGAAATCGCGCAGCACCTGCAGATTGCGGGCCTGGTATCCGGGCGTGCCGGCGGATTCGAACACCAGTCGGGTGTTGCCCGAAATGCCCCCGGCGACGTGGCACAGCACGCAGCGGGACTGGATGATGTCGCTGGAGATGGAACTGGCGAAAAACGCAAGCGCGGGATCGGGGCGGTACTCGGTAAACGACACGCCGTCGGACAGACGGTGCAGTTCGAAGTCGCGCCGGAAACGCCCGCCCGGCGGCCGCGGATAGGTCAGGTCGACCCGGGCCGGGGCGGCCCCGGAGCGCGACAGGCTTAAGCTACCGGCGTCGTGCGCGGTGCGCGGCGCCAGCGGACAGCCGCGGCAATAGCCGTCGAAACTGGACAGCTCGATTTCGGCATCGTCCTGGCCGCCCGCCCCGAGCGCCCAGCGGGGCTGACCACCGGCATCGTAGTAGTAAAAGACCGCGACCACGGTCTGGTCCATGTGCGCCATCGTGAAGCCGTAGCCGGGGTCGTCTGGGCCGGCATACCAGACCCCGCCGTAGTAGGGGGTCGCGGCGTTGGCGGCGCCGAAGGCCAGCCATTCGGTGCACCATTGGCCCGCGTCGTCTCCGGCTTGCCAGGAAAAAGTGGAGAGCTGCTGCGCGCCGTCGCGCGCCACGCCGTCGTTGCAGGCGCTGGACGACTCAGCGGCGTTGAAATCGAGGCTGAAGCTGCCGCTGAAAGCCGGGTCTTGCAGCGTCCCCGCGTCGAGGCTGGAGGTGAAGCGGAGCAGGTCCCCGCTCAACACGCCGCCGTTCAGCTCCGAGGTGCCGACGAACCATTCCGGCGCGCCGTCGGCGGCGTAGGTGTAGAAATACAGGATATAGGTATCGCCGGCCTTGTGCAGGTCGAAGCCGTGGCCGTCGCGGGCCCGGTCGTAGCCCAGACCGAGTTCGATGCGCTCGACGTCGGCGGCCTGCGCGGCCAGCGCGGTGCAGGCGACGAGCACATAGCCCAGGGCTTTCAGTCCGATCAGGGACCTCACATTTTCTCTCTGCGACAGCGATTTCCCGGACTGGAAGCCCAGGCAACGAAAGGCATCGTAGCAAGGATCGACACGTGCCGCAAAACCCACCCGGGATCGGTCATTATCTGCAACTCGCCGGCACTCGCCGGGGCCAGGCTAGTATCCCGCCGCGTGTCCGTCCTTGCGCGACTCGGAGGCGCCGTAGTAAACGCCGCTGGCCGGATCTCGCAGGATCGCCTGATAGCCGCCGTAGGCGCCGTGGGCGACGCCCACCCGGTGGCCGCGGGCCATCAGTGCACGCACGGTCTCGGCTGAAAAGCCCGCTTCCAGATTGACTTCGCCGCCGTCGTCCATGACCTCGCCGGTCGGCTCCGAGGAGCCGGCGTGGTAGATGCGCGGGGCGTCGCCGGCCTCCTGCAGGTTCATGCCGAAATCGATCAGGTTCATGACGATCTGGGCGTGTCCCTGCGGTTGCATCGCGCCCCCCATGAGGCCAAAACTCAGCCACGGCTTGCCGTCTTTGGTGATGAAAGCCGGGATGATCGTGTGGAATGGCCGTTTGCCGGGCGCGTAGCTGTTGGCGCGGCCCGGAGCGAGATCGAACATCTCGCCGCGGTCCTGCAGCACGAAGCCCAGCCCGGGCGGGGTCATGCCCGAGCCCATACCGCGGTAGTTGCTCTGAATCAGCGAAACCATGTTGCCGCTGCGGTCGGCGACCGTCAGATAGATCGTGTCACCGTGGTCCAGAGCGACGTTGCCGGCGGGGTAGCTGCGCGCGGCGCGCTCCGGATCGATCAGCGCCCGCCGTTCGGTGGCGTAGTCCTTCGAGATCAGCCGCTGGACGGGGATTGCGGAGAAATCGGGATCGGCGTAGAAGCGGGCGCGGTCCTCGAAGGCCAGCTTTTTGGCCTCGACGAACAGGTGCACGTGCTCGGGGCTGCCGAAGCCGTAGCCGGCCAGGTCGAACCCCTCCAGGATGTTCAGGATCTGCAGCGCGGCGATGCCCTGACCGTTGGGCGGCAGTTCCCAGACGTCGTAGCCGCGGTAGCCGGCCGAGACCGGATCGACCCACTCTCCGCGGTGGGCGGCGAGGTCCTCGTGGGTCAGGAAACCGCCGTTGTCCCGCAGGTAGCGATCGATCGTACGCGCGATCTCGCCCCGATAGAACGCGTCGCGCCCACCCTCGGCGATGGCTTCCAGCGTGTTCGCCAGGTTCGGGTTCTTCCAGACCTCACCCTTGGCCGGCGCCCGCCCGTCGAGCGTGAACTGCTCGGTAAACCCAGGATAGGGACTCAGCAGCGGCACGCTGCGGGCCCAGTAGTAAGCGATCGTTTCGGCCACCGGGTGACCCTCTCGCGCGTACTGAATTGCCGGCGCGAGCAGGTCACGCATCGGGCGGCTGCCGAAGCGCTCATGGAGCATGAACCAGCCGTCGACGCAACCGGGCACGGACACCGGCAGCGGCCCGTGGGAGGGCACTTGCTCGTAGCCGTTGTCGATGAACCACTGGCGGGTCAACGATTTTGGCGAGCGGCCGCTGCCGTTCAGCCCGTGCAGCCGGCCGCTGGCCGCGTCCCAGACGATGGCGAAAAGGTCTCCGCCGATTCCGTTGCCGGTCGGCTCGACCAGCCCGAGCATCGCGTTGGCCGCGACCGCCGCGTCGACCGCGTTGCCGCCGGCTTTGAGCACGTCCAGCGCCACCTGCGTGGCCAGCGGGTGGCTGGTGGCCGCCATCCCGTTGACCGCGATCACCTCCGAACGGGTGGCAAAGGATTTTCCGGTGATCCGGTCGGCACCGTGACTGGTCATGAGCACCCCTAGAAGCAAACCCGCCAAGCATTTTCTCATCGACGATTCCCCGTTCGACTCGACCCCTGCGGCGGCTGACAACCGTGGTCCGGAAACGCTAAGATAGCGAGCCCCTGATGATCCGAAAACAACCGCCGTCGGCTAGTGTAACCGCAATCCGAGCCTCAAGGAGACCCGCCATGAATCAACCCGTCCACGTTGCGATTACCGGCGCCGCCGGCCAGATCGGCTATCAGTTGTGCTTTCGCATCGCCGCCGGTGACATGCTCGGTCCCGAGCAGCCCGTGGTCCTGCAATTGCTGGAGATTCCGCCGGCAATGGATGCGCTGAACGGCGTGGTCATGGAATTGAACGACTGCGCATTTCCCTTGCTTTCGGGCGTCGTCGCGACCGACCAGGCCGATGCCGCGTTCCGGGATGCCGACATGGCGCTCCTGGTCGGCGCCCGGCCGCGCGGCCCGGGCATGGAGCGGGCCGATCTGATCGGCGCCAACGGCAAGATCTTCGGACCCCAGGGCAGGGCGCTTAACCAACACGCCAGCCGCGACGTCCGCGTGCTGGTGGTCGGCAACCCGGCCAACACCAACTGCCTGATCGCGCGGGCCGCGGCACCAGACCTGAATGCGCGCAATTTTCACGCGATGACAAGGCTCGACCACAATCGCGCGCTGGCGCAACTGGCCGAAAAAACCGGCGCGCACCACAACAGCATCGAGCGGATGGTCATCTGGGGCAATCACTCCTCGACCCAGTATCCGGACATTCGCTTCGCCTCGATCGACGGCCGGCCGGCGACTGATCGAGTCGGCCAGGACTGGTATCGAGAGACGTTCATTCCGACCGTGCAGCAGCGGGGTGCGGCGATCATCAAGGCCCGCGGGGCGTCGAGCGCGGCCTCGGCCGCGTCGGCCGCGATCGATCACATGCGCTCGTGGGTGCGCGGCACCCACGCCGGGGACTGGGTATCGATGGCGGTTCCGTCCGACGGCAGCTACGGTATCGCCGAGGGCGTGATCTACTCGTATCCGTGCGTTTGCGCCAACGGCGACTACGAGATCGTCCAAGGGCTCGAGATCGACGAGTTCAGCCGCAAAAAAATGGACGCCACCGATGCCGAACTGCGCGACGAGCGCAAGGCGGTGGCCGACCTGCTCGGCCCATGAGCCAGATCGACATCCGCTCGGCCCAGCGACCAGCGCCCGATCAGGCGCTGGTCGATATTGCGGACTACGTCTGCGACCATCCGATCCGCAGCGAGGAGGCCTACGGAACCGCGCGCTATTGCCTGATGGACAGCCTGGCCTGCGCGCTGATGGCGCTGGACTTCGACGGCTGCACCCGCTTGCTCGGACCGGTGGTGCCCGGCGCCGACCTGCCGGGCGGGGTCAGGGTCCCCGGGACCGGCCACGAACTGGACCCGGTCCAGGGCGCGTTCAACATCGGCGCGCTGATCCGCTGGCTCGACTTCAACGACACCTGGCTGGCCGCCGAATGGGGCCACCCGTCGGACAACCTGGGCACGATCCTGGCGGTGGCTGATTACCTGTCGCGCCTGCGGGTGCGCGAGGGCGGGGTGCCGCTGCGGCTGAGAAAGGTGCTCAGCGCGATGATCAAGGCGCACGAGATCCAGGGCGTGCTGGCGCTCGAAAACAGCTTCAACCGGGTTGGGCTGGACCACGTGTTGCTGGTGCGCGTGGCCTCCACCGCGATTGCCACGCGGATGCTGGGCGGCGACCGCGATCAGGTCATCAACGCGGTGTCCAACGCCTGGATCGACGGCGGCGCGCTGCGTACCTATCGCCACGCTCCCAACACCGGTTCGCGCAAGAGCTGGGCCGCCGGTGACGCGTGCCGGCGCGCGGTCCAGCACGCGCTGATGGCGCTCAGCGGCGAGATGGGCTACCCGTCCGCGCTGAGCGCGAAGACCTGGGGCTTCTACGACGTACTGTTCAAGGGCAACGAGTTCAAATTCCAGCGCGACTATGACAGTTACGTCATGGAAAACGTGCTGTTCAAGATCTCGTTTCCGGCCGAGTTTCACGCCCAGACGGCGGTCGAGTGTGCCCTTTCATTACACCCGGAGGTCAAGGATCGGATCGAGGACATCGACCGGATCGTCATCGAGACCCAGGAAGCCGGCTGCCGAATCATCGACAAGACCGGGCCGTTGAGCAACTACGCCGACCGCGATCACTGCATCCAGTACATGGTCGCGGTGCCGCTGATCTTCGGCGAACTGAACGCGGCGAGCTACGCCGATGAGGTCGCCGCCGATGAGCGCATCGACGCGTTGCGCGAAAAAATGGAGGTTAGCGAAAACCCGACCTTCACCGAGGAGTATTTCGACCCCGACAAGCGCGCCATCGGTAATGCGATCCAGGTGTTTTTCAAAGACGGCTCGAAAACCGAGCGCGTTCAGGTCGACTACCCGATCGGCCATCGCCGCCGCCGCGCCGAGGGCATCCCGGTGCTGGTCAAGAAATTCGAAAAGGCCATCGCTGCGCGCTTCGAGCCCGACCGCTGCGCCCGCATCGAAGACCTGTGCTCCGACCAGGAGCTGTTCGAGCGCACGCTGGTCCACGAGTTTATGGACCTGTTCCACGTCCCCAACGCCTGACTGCCCGAAACAGGCCGCCTCTGTCGCGAAGCTCGGCTTCGTGACTACCGTCACCGGGCTCATATCCGGTCCGCCACGCGCGCATATCCTTTTGCCGTGGGAGAGTTGAATTACGCCCGCGCCTGAAACTTTTCCCCTCCGGCGGTGTAAGCAACGGGTAACAACGGCAGTTTTTGGGATGCCGCAGCGAGCAGGATGACTCCTCCATTCAACAGCGTACCCGGGCCATGGAATCGGCGGCGATGACCGATCAGCAGGTCCCCGCGGCCGCCGAAGTCCTCGACCTCGAGGAGCGAAATTGGCTGCCGCGCCACTGCCGCGGCGACGGCGAGGCCTTCGGCAAGTTGATGCGGGCCTACCGGGTCCTGGTGTTCACGTTTTTGAAGCGCTACGGGATCGACCCGGCCAGCCGCGACGACCTGTTCCAGGACATTTTCCTGAGAATCCACCTGGCGGCGCCGTCGTATCGATCCAGCCGGCCGCTGAGGCCTTGGATCGTCACGATCGTGCTGAACGCGGTGCGCAATTTTCGCCGCGACCGTTTCCGCCGGCAGCAGTTCGAACGGCACGCGCCGGCGCTGGCGCTGGACCACGCACCCGGCGTCGACCGGGTCGCCGACGGCGAAATGACGCTGACTTGGCTCGAGCGCCGGATCGCGTGCCTGCCGCCGATACAGCGCGAGGTATTGACCTTGAGCACGCTCAAGGGACTGCGAATGAAAGAACTGGCAGACGTGCTGCAAATCCCGGAAAACACCGTCAAGACCCACCTGCGGCGGGCCCGCCTGGCGCTGGCCGAGGATCTTGCCGCGCGCCGGCTCGAGGAGGAATCGACGTGAGCCTATGTGAGCGCCTGAAGGCGCACCTGGTGCTGAACGGACTCGACGCGGTTCGTGCCGACGATCAGTTCGCGGCCCATCTGGACGACTGTCCGAACTGTGCCGCGGTGATCGCGGCGTACGTCGACGTGCCGGAGATGCTGGCCGAACTGCCCGAGCACGAACCCGATGAGACCCTCGTGACGAACGCGCTCTCGGCAGTTTCCAGCGAACCCGCGCGGCCGCCACATGCCGGTCGCAGGCGCCGAATCGCCGGCGGCCTGGCCGCGGCGCTGGTCGCGGTCGCGGCTCTGGGCCTGTTTCGGGACGTCGCGAAGGATTGGCCTGCGGCGCCCCCGCCGCCGACCCGCCAGATCACGATGCCGAGCGTCGTGGCCGACAAGGCCTCCCTACCGATGACCTTGGAAGACTACAATCTGGGCGCGCCCGATCCTGAGACCACGGGGCTCGAGTCGGGGGACTCGTTCACGCTAACCGGGCCGGTCCCGTCCACGGTGGCGCCGAAAAACGGCGACGCGCCAGCGGTGGTCATGGAGCTGAAGGCCGGCCGTGCGGGCGAGGACATCGCGGCGGCGTTGGAACCGGAACGCTTCGACGACGATCGATCCCGAATCGGGGATCGCGAAGTCGTCCAAACGAAGAAGGCTAAACCGGTCACGCTGAGCGGATCATCCGGGAACTCGCTAGAGGAGACGCCCAAACCGGAATACGATGCCGGCGCGGCGGTTCGGGAGTGGGCCGAAGCGGAGCCGACCTTCGCCGACGAACTCGGCGATCACAAGGCCGAATCCGAAATCTTCAAGCGCGATGCGCCGCTTACTGGCGCCGAGTCGGTGGGCGAGGCCCAGGGTGCTCCCGACGAGGATCCGGCGAGTGACGGTTTCAGCGAGGATGACTCTGAGCGCGGCCGCCGCGCGGCCGAAATCAGCGAGCGGGTTGAAAACCGCCGCGCCGACTTGCGGGCCGAGGCCGAGACCCGCGCCAACCAACAGCGGCTGCAATCGGAGGCGCCGCCGCCCGGCGAGGGCCGGTTGAGCACCCGCGACGAACTCGACCGCGCCTCGGGCAGCCAAACCGTTGGCGGCCTCGTCGCCCGCGCGCCGGCCGCCGCGAACGAGCCGCTTGAGCAATCCTCGGTTGGCGGAAAAGCTCAGTCCGGCCCGGAGTTCGGTGCCTACCGCCAGAAGGATTCTGCGCCGAGCCCGCCGCCTCCCACCGACTCGCCGGCCGGTCGCTTCTTCGCCGAATACCAGCGGATCGAGGGCCTGAGTTTCAAAGAGGCCAACGGTTACTGGGCCAACACCTACGTGCCCGGCGACCCGGCCATCCGGCTGCTCAACGCGCGCCTCCAGGACTGGGACCGGTCCGCGCTGGCTGGGGCGGAGGATCTGGAAGGAAAGGTCGCGCCGGTGCGCCAACCCTTCGATCCGCCCACGGCGGGCGCGCTCGGACTGAGCGTGATGGCGGACGCCAACGCGGTCCAGGGCCCGACCCGCATGCGCCTGCAGGTTGGGGTGCGGGCGATCGACCACCGCCGCGGCCAGCGTCCGGCCATGAACGTCGGGGTCGTCGTCGACCTGCCGCCGAGCGCGAGCGACGATCAGCGGATCGCCGTGCGCGCGCTGCTGGACGCGCTTG
>JBFGYD010000060.1:0-9061 GCA_041587615.1 Lysobacterales bacterium | reverse complement strand
TCCAGCTCGGTCCGGTCGAAGCCGCCCGCCCGCGCGCCCTCGACCAGCGCGACCTCGGTCGGGTCGCCGCGGACCGCGCCGTCGGCGACTTCGACGTCGCTGCACAAGGCCAAGGCCTGCCCGACCCAGCTTCGCAACGGCTCGAGAACCTCGTCCGACAGCGCCTCGAACCGCTGTCCGCCGGCCACCAGCGCGCCGAGCGCCATCCGGTTCTCGGTCAGCGTGCCGGTCTTGTCGGCGCAGATGTAGGTGACCGATCCCAGGGTTTCGACCGCCGGCAGCCGTCGCACCAGCGCCTTGAGTTCGGCCAGGCGTCGGGCGCCCAGTCCCAGCGACAGCGTGATGACCGCCGGCAGCGCCTCCGGCACCGCGGCCACGGCCAGGCTGAGCGCGGTCAGGAACATCAGCATGGGCGGCTGGCCCTGCAACAGGCCGGTCACGAAGACCACCGCGCAGATCGCGAGCACGGCCAGGGCGATACGCCGGCCGAAGCGCTCCAGGCGCTGCTGCAGCGGCGTTCCGACCGTCCGCTCGCCCCGCAGCAGGTCGGCGAGCTGGCCGATGCGGGTGGCCGAGCCGGTCGCCACCGCCACGCCGCGCGCACGCCCGCGCGTGACCAGCGTGCTCTTGAACGCGATGTTCGGTCGGTCCGCCGATCCCGGGTCGTCGCCGTCGACCGGCCGCTCGTCCTTCGCCACCGGGACCGATTCGCCGGTCAACGCGGATTCATCCACCCCGAGGTCGGTGGTGTCGAGCAGGCGCAGGTCGACCGGCACCACGTCGCCGGCCTCCAGCAGCACGATGTCGCCGGGTACGAGGTCGCGGGCTGGGACGACGGCGGGCGCCCCGTCCCGGATGACCCGGGCCGCGGGAGCGCTCATCCGCCTGAGCGCCGCGATCGCGCGCTGCGCCCGGTACTCCTGAAACACGCCGAAGGCGGCGTTGAGCAAAACGATCACGACGATCGCGATGGTGTCGATCAGATCGCCGATCAGACCGGAGATCAGCGCCGCGACGAGCAGCAGGCCGATCATGAAATCGGAGAGCTGACGAACGATCAGGCGCCCGATCCCAGTGCCCTCACCGGCTTCGATCTCGTTCGGCCCGACGCGCGCCAGCGCCGCGCGCGCGGCGGCGGCGCTCAAGCCCCGCTCGGCGCTCGAGTCCAGCGAGCGCAGCACGTCGGCCGCATCGCCGAGGTGCCGGTCGGCTTCGGCTCTTTTACCGGTTTTCGTCAATGGATCGATGGTCGCCGTCGCCGGGCGGCGCGATCAGCCGCGCTCCGGCGCGCGATCAGTCTGGGTGTTGCACCCGCGGTTTTCAACGCCACGCGCGGTGGGTTCGTCTGGCTCGGATCATTGCGTCGGTCCGTTCCGGTCGTCAGCGCGGAAACGCTTCGAACAGCATCCCGACGCCTTCCTCGATCGCCGCGCTCGGGTCCCGGCGGTCGCTTTCGGTGATGGTCTTCTCGGCCCATCCGTGCCAGACCGGCTTGCGCGATGCGTTGTCGAAGATGTCGACCCCGAGGGTGCCCTCGGTGTAGCTGTGGACCCGCGTCTCGCGCACGTAGTAGTGGCTGCCGTAGATGTGCCAGCCGCGGTAGGCTCGGAATTCGACCGGATAGGACTCGACCCGGATCCGGTCCCGGGTGCCGACGGTGAAGGCGACGACGAAGTCCGCGCCGTCCCGCTCGGCCACGAACGAATAGCCCTTTTGCTCCAGTTGGGCGCGGATCGCCGCCGCGATCTTGGATTGGGTCAGCGGACTGATTCGGGGCGAAGCCCCGTCGGCGACGTAGGGCTCATCGTCGATCCACGAGAATGTCTCGTAGGCACCGAAATTGGTCGATTCGTCGTAATGGGAACCGGTTTGGATCGTCGCGCAGGCGCCGAGCAGCAGCGCAAGCAGCGCGACGACGGCCGGCCCCGCACAGCGTGGGCGAGTTCGAGTGCTCATCACAAACTCCTGAGACGGGCTTCAATGCCCGCTCTACCCCTCAGATAGGGGTAACGGAGGCGCGACCAAATAGGTAATGGCCGAGGGGTGGGTCAGTCCGTTGATGAACGTCAGAGATAGCGGCGCAGGTCGATGATCTTGATTCCATCGAACGCCGTTTTCTTGACAGCAGCGACCATGATGGTCATCCGTGCGTTGCCAGTATGAATAAATCATACCCAGGCGGGCTAGGGCTTGAAATTGAGCGTGATCTTGCCGAAGTGGGCGCCGGCGGCCAGGCGGTCCATCGCCGGCCGCAGTTCGTCGAACGGAAAGTCGCGGTCGAGCACCGGATTAAGTCGATGCTGGACGATCGCGCGGCTCATGGCTTCGAAGCCGTCGCGGTTGCCCACGGTGATGCCCTGCAGACGCACCTGGCGGGTTACGATCAGGCCGAGCTGGGCCTCGACCGTGGGTCCGGACAGCACGCCGATCATGTAAAGCGTCCCGCCCGGACGGATCGCGCGCAGCGACTGCGGCAGCGTCGCCGGGCCGCCGAGTTCGACGATGTGGTCCACCCCGTCGCCGCCGGCCCAGTCGCGCACGCCGCGGTACCACTGCGGCTCGCTCGAGTAATTCAGGCCGGCCTCGGCCCCCAGCTTGCGCGCCCGCTCGAGCTTCTCGTCGCTGCCGGAGATCACGAACACGCGAGCGCCGCACAGGCGCGCGAACTGGAGCGCGAACAGCGCCACCCCGCCGGTGCCCTGCACCAGCACGGTGTCGCCGGCGGCGACTCTCCCGTGGGTGACCATCGCGCTCCAGGCGGTCAGCGCGGCGCAGGGCAGGGTTGCGGCCTCGGCGTCGGACAGGTGCTCGGGCACGGGGGAAAGGCCGTTGGCATCGAACACACGATATTCCGCCATGACGCCGTCGATCGGGCCGCCGAGCATACCCGTGAGGCGAGCGGCGGTCGGCGGGCCGGCGATCCACCCCTGCAGGAACAGCGGGCAGACTCGATCTCCGGGCCGCACCCGCTTGACGCTCTCGCCGACCTCGACGACTTCGCCGGCGCCGTCGGAGACCGGGATCAGCGGCAGCGTGCCGGTCAAACGGCCGTAGCCGCGTTGCGGTACGACCAGGTCGCGATAGTTCAGCGACGCAGCCTTGATGCGGACCAATGCCTCGCCGGGCCCGACCGCTGGTTCCGGCAACTCGGTCCGGCGGATGTTGTCGAGCGACCAGTCGTCCTGAATCTGGTAGGCGCGCATCGAGTTAGCTCGCGTAGTGCATGATTTGCCCTAGCCTCTCGAGGACGCTTTGAACCGACGTCGCCAGCGGTGCAGGGTTTCCTCGGTGTAGCCGTTGGCTGACTCCCGTCCGCCGAAGACCAGCTCCAACGCGGCCTGAAACGCGTGGCTTTGTTCGAAGTCGTGCGCCATCGGCCGGTACGCGGGGTCGCCGGCATTCTGGCAATCCACCACCCGGGCCATCTTCTCGAAGGTCGCGCTAACCTGTTGTTTGTCGACCAGCCCGTGATGCAGCCAGTTGGCGATGTGCTGGCTGGAGATTCTCAAGGTGGCGCGGTCCTCCATCAGTCCGGTATCGGCCAGGTCCGGCACCTTCGAACAACCGACCCCCTGTTCAACCCAGCGCACGACGTAGCCGAGGATGCCTTGGGCGTTTCCTTCCAGCTCGCGCTCGATCGCGGCAGGCTCGAGCCGACGCGTTCCCAGCAGCGGCATCGCGAGCAGGTCCTCGACGGCGGCTCGGCGCTGACCGGCCAGCTCGCGCTGGCGCGCGGCGACGTCGACCCGGTGGTAGTGCATCGCGTGCAGCGTCGCGGCGGTCGGGGAGGGCACCCACGCGGTGCTGGCACCGGCCCGCGGATGCTCGATCTTGGATTCCACCATCGCCGCCATCTCGTCCGGCATCGCCCACATGCCCTTGCCGATCTGGGCTCGGCCGGACAGCCCCGCGGCGAGGCCGACGTCGACGTTCCAGTCCTCGTAGGCGAGCATCCAGCGCGCGCTCTTGATTTCGGCCTTCGGGATCACCGGGCCGGCCTCCATCCCGGTATGGATCTCGTCCCCGGTGCGGTCCAGGAAGCCGGTGTTGATGAAGATCAGCCGCTCGCGGGCGGCCGCGATGCAAGCCTTCAGGTTCAACGTGGTGCGGCGCTCTTCGTCCATGATGCCGATCTTCAGGGTCTTAGGCTCGAGTCCCAGCGCCGCCTCGACCCGCGCGAACAGCTCCACCGTCGCGGCGACCTCGTCGGTTCCGTGCTGTTTGGGCTTGACGATGTAGACGGAGCCTGAGCGGCTGTTGCGGTATTTGCCGTTGCCGTTGAGGTCGTGGCAGGCAGCCAGCGCGGTGACCATCGCGTCCAGAAAGCCCTCCGGGATCGGCTCGCCGGCGGCGGTCGTGACCGCGTCGGTGTACATCGCCGGGCCGACGTTTCGCACCAGCAGCAGGCTGCGGCCCGGCAGAATCAGCGGCTGCCCGTGAGGATCGAGGTATTCCCGGTCCGGGCTCAGCCGGCGTTTGATGACCTCGCCCGCCTTTTCGAACTCGGCGCCGAGGGTCCCCTTCATCAGGCCCAGCCAGTTGCGGTAAACGCGGGTCTTGTCGTCGGCGTCGACCGCGGCGACCGAGTCCTCGCAGTCCTCGATGGTGGTCAGCGCGGACTCCAGGATCACGTCCTTGAGCCCGGCCGGATGGGTCCGACCGATCGGGTGGCGGCGGTCGATCGCCAGTTCGATGTGCAGACCGTGATGCCTCAGCAGCACCGCCTCCAGCACATCACCGCCGCGCTGAAAGCCGGCGAACTGATTGATGTCGGCCAGTTCAGTGGGCTGTCCGTCGGACAGGATCGCGTACAGCCGGTGGGGCAGCGAGTCGTCCTCGACCAGGTACTGGTGCACCTCGCCGTGGCTGCCTCGGACCAGCGGTACGGCTTGGTCCAGGAAACGCGCCGCGTAATCGATGACTCGGGCGCCGCGTTCCGGGTTGTAGCCGGCGCCGCGCTCGGCACCGCCGTCCTCCGGGATCACGTCGGTGCCGTAGAGCGCATCGTACAGGCTGCCCCAGCGGGCGTTGGCCGCGTTCAGCGCGTAGCGGGCGTTGTCGACCGGCACCACCAGTTGCGGCCCGGCCCGTTCGGCGACCTCCGGATCGACGCCGGCGGTAGCAATCGAGAAGTCGCCGGGCTCGGGCTCCAGATACCCGATATCGCTCAGGAAAGCGGCCTGCTCGGCGGCCGATACGGCCCGACCCCGGCGCGTGATCAACCATTCGTCGATCCGGTCCTGCAGCCGATCGCGCCGGTCCAGCAGCGCCCGGTTGAGCGGTCCGAGATCGTCAACGATTCGCTCCAGCTCCCGCCAGAAGGCGCCGCCGTCGACCCCGCTGCCCGGGATCATCTCGTCCTCGATCAACTCCTTCAGGCAGGTCGCGACCCGCAGGCCGTCGACCGTCGCGTAATCGGTCATATCTTTGCGCTGTTCATTTCCGGGCCAGCGGAGTGTATGCGCCGGCCCGCACCCACGGCAACCGCAGCGGCCCATTCCGGGCGCCAGGAGCCTGGGCCGTACGAAATCGAGACAGCGAAAAGCCGATATCGCCACGGCCATGGGTGAGAGCGGATTCGCCGCCGGGATCTTCCTGCGGCCCGGGCCCCTCGGCGCTGGTTTGCCGGCTGGCGTTGGGCCACAATTACGCAATCGACGTCGAAGCGCCCTGCCGCCATGTCCACCCAGTCTGCCAAAAAGCCGGTCACGATCACGACCCTGAACAAGCTCAAGCGTCAGGGAGAGAAGTTCGCCTGCTTGACCGCGTACGGCTACAGCGAGGCCCACGCGGTCAGCGGCAACGGGGTCGAGGTCATCCTGGTGGGCGACTCGCTGGGCATGGTCGTCCAAGGCCACGACAGCAGCCTGCCGGTGACCGTCGAGGACGTCGGCTACCACGTTCGGTGCGCCAAGCGCGGCAACCTGGGAGCGCTGCTGATGGCCGACCTGCCGTTCATGAGTTTTTATTCGGCCGAAAAATCGCTAGAAAGCTCGGCCGAGCTGATGCGTGACGGGGCGCAGATGGTCAAGCTGGAGGGCGGCGCGTGGCTGGCCGAGTCCACCCGCATGCTGACCGAGCGCGGCATTCCAGTATGTGCGCACATGGGCCTGACCCCGCAGTCGGTCAACCACCTGGGTGGCTTCCGCGTGCAGGGCCGGGATCCGGCCAAGGCCCAGACGATCGTCGACGAGGCGCTGATCCTGCAGGACGCCGGCGCCAGCGTGGTGTTGCTCGAGTGCGTGCCCTCCGAACTGGGCTCGCGCGTCACCGAGGCGCTGGAGGTGCCGGTCATCGGCATCGGCGCCGGTCCCGACACCGACGGCCAGATCATGGTGCTGCACGACATGCTCGGCCTGTATCCGGGGCGCCCGGCCAAATTCGTCAAGAATTACCTCGCCGGCAATCCCGACGGCGTGCAGGGTGCGATCCGCGCCTACGTCGCCGACGTCAAGGGCGGCCGTTTTCCGGCGCCGGAGCACTGCTACACCTGATACAAATACCTATTGTCCGGGGTTGCTGGAACCGACCACAATGATTGAGCACAAGAGCCGGAGTCGTGATGGGTGCGTCGCCCGACATAGCCGCGACCCGATACGCCGCCAACGAGGAGGTTGTCGCCAGACTGCGCGAGATGGCCGACCTGCTGCAACAGCAGGGCGCCAACCCGTTCCGGGTCAACGCCTATCGCCATGCCGCTCAGACGGTGGAATTGATGGACCGCGATCTTGGCGGGCTGCTCGAGGACGGCGGGAGGGCGGCACTCTGCGCACTTCCCGGCATCGGCCAGGGCATATCGGGCGCGATAGCCGAGTTGCTGCGCAGCGGGCGCATGAGCCAGCTCGAGCGCCTGCGCGGCGCGCTCGAGCCGGCCAAGCTTTTTTGCACCGTGCCCGGCATCGGCCCGGCGCTGGCGCGCAAGATTCACGACGAGCTGCACATCGACACGCTGGAGGGATTGGAAGTGGCCGCCCATGACGGCTCGCTGGAGAGGATACGAGGGGTCGGGCCGCGCCGCGCACAGGCGATCCGGGCCAACCTGGCGGCAATGCTCAACCGGCGGCGCCCGTTTCGGCCCAAAGCACCGCGCCCGAGCGTGGCGGAGATTCTGGAGATCGACGCCGTCTACCGGCGCCGGGCGGCCGCCGACCGGCTGCCAAAGATCGCACCCCGGCGGTTCAACCCGGGCGCCCGCGCGTGGCTGCCGATCCTGCACGAGCAGCGCGACCCCTGGCACTACACCGCGCTTTTTTCCAACACCGCCCGGGCGCACGATCTGGGAAAAACCCGTGACTGGGTCGTCGTGTATTGCTACGACGGAGATCATCGCGAGAGTCAGGCGACCGTGGTGACCGAGACCCACGGCCCGCTCAAGGGACGCCGTGTGGTGCGCGGGCGCGAACCGGAGTGCGCGTCCTGGTACCGGACCCGAGGCGACTCGTCGACGGCATGAAACTGGCGACGTTCGAGCTTGCCGGGCGGTCGGCGTACGGCATCATTCAGGGCGACCGGGCATTCGACCTGAGCGACCGCTTCGCCGGGCGAGCGCCGGACCTGCGAGGGCTGCTCGCGGCGGGCGCCGTTGCGGAGGCCGCCGACGCGCTGGCCGCGGGCGCGCTGCCGGATGCGCCGCTGGCCGAGGCGCGTCTACTGCCGCCGATCCCAAACCCGCCCAAGATCCTTTGCGTGGGGCTCAATTACGACGCCCACCGGCGCGAAACGGGGCGCCCGGAGCTGGATCATCCGACCTTGTTCGTGCGCTTCGCCGACACCCTGGTCGGCCACGGCGGCTCGCTCACGGTGCCCCGAGTATCGGAGTGCCTAGACTACGAAGGTGAGCTGGCGGTCATCATCGGCCGTGGCGGGCGGCATATCGCGGCCGCGAATGCGCTGGACCACGTCGCCGGCTACGCCTGCTTCGACGACGCTACCGTGCGCGACTGGCAGCGCCACACCAGCCAGTTCACCCCGGGTAAGAATTTCCCCGCCAGCGGCGGTTTCGGACCTTGGCTGGTCACCGCGGACGAAATTCCTGACCCGAGCGGGTTGTCCCTGACCACGCGGGTGAACGGTGAGGCCATGCAGCGGGGCAGCACCGACCAGATGATCTTCCCGGTGCCGGAGCTGATCCAATACATTTCGACGTTTGCCGCGCTGGCGCCGGGCGACGTGATCGCCACCGGCACCCCGAGCGGGGTCGGGTTCAAGCGCAATCCGCCCGTTTACCTCCAGCCAGGCGACATGGTCGAGGTTGAGATCAGCGGCGTAGGCACGCTGGTGAATTCGGTCGTCGGCGAGGAATCGCCGCCCGCCTGATCGCGTTTTCGCGACCGGTTTTCACCGCCTCCGAATCCCATCTAAATGTTAATGAGAACGATTTGCATTTACATTTAGCTCTGTGTATCTTCCGGCATAGGGAGTTCAGTCAGACAGGATAAGCATGACTTTTCGAATGACAACGCTGATCGCAACGCTCGTGATCGGCGCTACCGTCCAGGCCGAACAGGCCCCCACGATCGAGGAACTATGGGCGATCGTCCAACAGCAGCAAGCGCGTATCCAGGAACTGGAGCGGCGCGCCGAGGACGCCGAGCAGAAGCTGGTCATGGCCAGCGACCGCGCCGCGGCTACCGAAGCACAAGTCGAGGCCACCGGGGATTTCGTCGAAACCCTGGCAACGAACGCGAGGCCGGTTTCGGACCAGCGCATCGGCGGCTACGGCGAGCTTCACTACAACAATCTCGACGCCACCGACTCGGATCGCGACCTCGACGAGATCGATTTCCACCGCTTCGTGCTGTTTTTCGGCCACGAGTTCAGCGAAAAGACGCGGTTTTTCTCTGAGCTGGAGATCGAGCACTCGCTGGCCGGCGACGGCAAGCCCGGCGAGGTCGAACTGGAGCAGGCCTATATCGACCACTCGCTCAGCGAAACGCTGTCGGCCCAGGCCGGATTGTTCCTGCTTCCCGTGGGAATTCTGAACGAAACCCACGAGCCCACGACGTTTTACGGGGTCGAGCGAAACGACGTCGAGAACGTGATCATCCCGACCACCTGGTGG
>JBFGYD010000059.1:0-9219 GCA_041587615.1 Lysobacterales bacterium | reverse complement strand
GCTCTTCAAGATCTGGACGGCCGGCCGGGGCGCGCGCTGATCGGCCGAGCCTAAAGCTCACGCGCGGAATGGGGATCGATCGAGTAGGGGTAGGTCTCGGCCAGAAATCCCGGTTGCGCCCGGACCCGCTCGATCCACTCGGTGACGTGGCCGAAGTCGTCCAGCGGAAGATCCGCGTCGGCAGCGAGGTGGGTGTAGGCGAACACCGACATGTCGGCGATGCTGTAATCCCCACCGGCCAGAAACGCGCGGTCGGCAAGCTCCCGGTCCAGGATCTCCAGCGTCTTCAGCGACAGCTCGCGTTTCGCCGCCAGCACTTCCGGCGGCCGCCGGGCGTCCTTGCCGGTCAGGACCCAGTGGCGCAGCGTGGCGATGCCCGCCTGCACGTAGTCGCCCTCGAAGAACAGCCACTGCGCGACCTTGGCGCGCGCGAACGGCTCGGACGGCAAATAATCAGAGCCCTCCGCGAGATAGCTCAGGATCGCGTTGGATTCGGCCAGCGTGCGACCGTCTTCCAAGCGGATTGCGGGTACGGCGCCGGTCGGGTTGACCCTTCGATACTCCGGTGTCTGACCTTCCCCCTCGAAGATGCTGACCAGGCGGGTTTGGTAGGGCTGCCCCAGGTGGTGCAGCAGCAGCCTCACCTTCCAGGCGTTTTGGGACGGCAGATAGTCATACAGCGTGAACATCGGCATCGAGCCCCTGACAGGAATTCGTTGACAGCCAAGGTACAGCTAAGGCCGCACGCCCGCCCTCGGGTTCTTGCGCCTGAATCGCAATTCGTCGTCCGCCGAAATGCCGCGCTGTAGGCGTTCGGATCGGTTTCCTACACGATGGCGGGAGAAAACGTCGCTGTCAGGCGCTCGCGCCTCGGGTACCGTCAGGTGGATGGTTTGAGAATGTGTGCCGAACCCGATATTGCAAATGGCCATGAACAATGTCCATGGTAAAATAGGCCCCATGAAGACGATTCCGGCCGGTGAGTTCAAACAGACCTGTCTGCGCCTGCTCGATGAGGTGCGGGAGACTGGCGAGTCGATAGTCGTCACCAAGCGGGGCCGGCCGGTCGCTCAGCTCGCGCCCCTGCCGCCGAGCGCAACGGGCGATTGGAGCGGGGCGCTGCGCGGCACCGGTCGAATCTTGGGAGATCTGGTCGCGCCAGCGGCCGACGAGGACGAGTGGGAAGCCCTGGCTCCTTGAAGATCCTGCTGGACACGCACGTCTGGATTTGGCGCTTGCTGGAGCCCGAACGGCTGTCCCGGCGGGCGGCGAAGGTACTCACCGATCCGTCCTCCGAGATTTATCTGTCACCGATCTCGGTCTGGGAAGCGTTGGTGCTCGCGCGCAAGGGGCGCCTGGAATTCGAGCCCAATCCCGCCGCCTGGGTGCGTACCGCCCTGCACAAATCCGCGACCCGACTGGCGCCGTTCGACCATGACGTGGCAATCAGGAGCGAGGAGCTTCCCGGCTTCGAATCGCCGGACCCGGCAGACCGATTCCTCGTCGCCAGCGCACTCGTCCACGGCCTCGCGCTCGCCACCGCGGACCGCGCGATGCGGCGCTGGGAACAAGTCGAGACCGTATGGTAAGGCGCGCGCGGCAGCGGCGCCGGTCGAGCTCGCGGCCTCGCTGCCGCGCGAGGCGTGGTCGCCATCGGGCCACACGATGATCTGCACGATGGACGATCAGGACGGCAACCAGCAAGCCGATGGATACCGGCGCGCGGAATTCAGGACGGCCTGCCAGCATGAAGCCCAGGTGAACCCAAAAGGCAAACACACCGGCCCCGGCCAGCAAGTACGAAACCCCCGCGCTCCGCGGTCCTTCCGCGCCGACGTTGCTCGCGGCCCTTATTCGATTCTCACGGGGTCAAGTCGTACAGCAGGTCCTGGCCCTTGAGTCCGGTGATTATCGGATCGAGGAAATTGCCCTCGCGGACGAAGGCCGTCTCATCGTCGAGGAAAAACACCGTATCGCCGAAGCTGCGGAAAATGGCGCTCGCCGGCGTGGGCGAGGTCAGGTTCGATTCCTCGATCCAGGAAGCGCCGTCGAACGCGTAGACGCGCACGTCCGCACCCACGGCCGTCGGCCCAAACAACCCGTCAGGCGACACCGGCGACCCGACCAGGATGCGCCCGCCGGAATCGCTGACGGCCAGCGAGTGGCGGGAGCCGAACGGGTTGGTGCCGAGATAAAGATCCGGCTCGTCGCCCTCGATCGTGGCCTCGAACACCAGTGGCCCCGATCCGGTCACGCGGTAGACGCTGACCGAGCCGGCAAACGCCCCGGCCGCACCGGTCGTGCAGGGATCGGCGACCGCGACCACGCCGCCAGCGGCGTCGAGCCCCTCCCCACCGAAGCCGCGGCCGATGGGGCAGTCGGCGAGGGTAACGACCGGGCCGGCGACGAGCTGCGCCGGCGGGTCAAAGAACTTGCCGGAACTGCCGATCGCCTGGTAGACGAAGATGTAACCTTGAAAGCTCAGCCCATCGTCGGATAAGTCCCCGGCGCCGGCGACCAGGTACTTGTCGTTGGCGAACACCAAGTCGTCGCCAAAGCTGTCGATTTCGGGCAGCTGCGCTTCGATGGTCTGTACATGCTCCCACGCGCCTTTTTTGAGGCGATAGCTGTGCAGTTGGCCGACGCCGCCTTCGAAGTTGTTCAGTTCCCCGATCACAGCGGTCTTGCCTTTGCTGTCCAGCGCGATGTGCGAGGCCTGCGAGCGGGTGCCGAAGGAGCCGTAGCTGCCCGGAACGGGCGCGATCAGCGTTTGTGCGTAATCCCAGCTACCGCCCTGCAGTCGGTACACGTGAACCTGACCGGCGAATATGAACGGTGGCTCCAAGGGGTCGAGGATTCCCTCGCGCGGATCGACCAGGCCCGGAAAGTCCTGATCGTTGGCCGCGCCGACGAACAGCCAGCCGCCGGCGGCCTCGATACCGCCGCCGAAGCGGTCGCCGAAAAAAACGGAACTGCCCGGCATCGTCAGTTTCTGCGCGAACACGTAGGCCCCGCCGGCGTCCCGCCGGTAGATGTAGACCGCGCCGTCCTGAAAATCGTCGCCGTCGCGGAACGTGGTTTCCCGGGGAGCGCCGACGAACAGCCAGTCGCCCCAGGTGTCGGCTCCGGCGCCGTACGCGTCACCGAACGCCGAAAAGGTACCGTCCGGGTCGTCGCCGGACAGTGACGAGTCCGGGTTGATGACCGGCTGCGCGCAGGCCAGAAAAGAAAAGGCCATCGCGCCTATCGCCGATAGCGTAGTGCCTGGAAGTCTCATGATTTTCCCCTGCTTTTGAAAAGCCGCACGCGAGCCGATGCACCCCTCCCGTCTGCCGGGATGATAGGCTAATTACCACCGACTGTCTTGACCCAGGTCAATCCAGCCGCAAGTCCCCTGGACGGGCTAGACGCGCTCGAACCGGGCGGTGAAGTGGCGCAGGAAACGCGGCGCCTCGATTAGCTCGAGGCCCCCGATTTCGGCGCGGCGCGCCCACACCCGCTCGATGCCCTCGATCACGTAGTCCAGGTGCGACTGGGTGTAGACCCGGCGCGGGATCGCGAGGCGCACCAGATCCCAGTGGGCCGGGCGCTCCTCGCCGCTGTGCGGGTCGCAGCCGAACATGACCTGGCCGATCTCGACCCCGCGGACGCCGGCCTCGCGGTACAGCTCGACCGCCAGCGACTGGCCCGGATACGCCAGCGCGTCCACCTGCGGCAGAAACTTGCGCGCGTCGAGGTACACCGCGTGGCCGCCGGCCGGAAATACGACCGGGATCCGCTGCGCCCGCAGCTTGCGCACGACGTACGCGGTCGCGCGCAGCCGGTAGTCCAGGTAGTGCTCGTCGAGCACCTCGTTCAGCCCGACCGCGACCGCTTCCAGGTCGCGCCCGGCCATGCCGCCGTAGGTCGGGAAGCCCTCGGTCAGGATCAGGATGTTGCGCTCCTGGCGAGCCAGGTTGACGTCGTTGGTGCACAGAAACCCGCCGATGTTGGCAAACGCGTCTTTCTTGGCCGACATCGTGCAGCCGTCGGCCAGCGAGAACATCTCGCGCGCGATGTCGATGACCGGCGTGTCTTCGAACCCCGGCTCGCGCAGCTTGATGAAATACGCATTCTCGGCGAAGCGGCAGGCGTCGAGATAGAACGGGATACCGGCTTCGTGGGCGATTTCGCTGACCCGACGAAGGTTGGCCATCGACACCGGCTGCCCGCCGCCGGAGTTGTTGGTCACCGTCACCATGATCAGCGGAATTCGCTCCGGTCCGTGCTCGGCGACCAGCGCTTCAAGGGCCGCGAGGTCGATGTTGCCCTTGAACGGCTGGTCGGACTCCAGGTCGTCGGCCTCGGGGCACGGCAGATCGAGCGCGGTTCCACCGACAAACTCGATGTTGGCCCGGGTGGTGTCGAAATGGGTGTTGTTGGGAACGATCGAGTCCGGCTTGACCATGACGCTGAACAGGATTCGCTCGGCCGCGCGCCCCTGGTGGGTCGGAATGATCTGCTCGTAACCGAAGATGTTTTGGACCGACTCCTTGAACCGGTACCAGCTCCGCGCGCCGGCGTAGGACTCATCCCCGCGCAGCATCGCCGACCAGGCGTCGGCCGACATCGCGCTGGTGCCCGAGTCGGTCAGCAGGTCGATGATCACGTCTTCGGCGCGCAGCAGGAACGGGTTCAGACCTGCCGCCTCGATCATCGCCTCGCGCTGCTCCCTGGTGGTGAGCTGGATCGGCTCCACCATCTTGATCTTGAACGGCTCGATGATGGTCTTCATCGCGTGGTTCTTCTCGCTGGGAAACGCAGTGGGCACCATCCTAGTGCCGGGCAGAAGCCGATCCCATCCGTAGATACCGGCACGCGAACCGCCAGCTCAGTGAGCTTGTCACTCCTTGGAAGCCTGACGGCCGGCGGGTCGAAGGCAAATCAGTCGCTGCCCGCGCGCCGGGTGAATTTTACCTCCGGCCGGCCCAGCGTCCGCAGCTCTTCGTCCGCCGGCTCCTGCTGCTGGACGCCGCAGCCGCTAACCGCGCAGTCGTTACAGGCCCTGGCCCGGCGCTTGGCGAGATAGCGCCACAGGCCCAGCACGGCCACCAGCACAACAATGGCCAGCGCGATCCACTCTTGCGCCCCGTTGGGCACTAAGCCCACCTCGCGGCGATGGTGTAGGTCAGGTACGCGCCGACGTAGCCGAACACGGTCATGTAGGTCCAGGCGAAAATCGGCCAGCGCCACGAGTTGGTCTCGCGGCGCATCGTCGCCACCGTGGCCACGCACTGCAGGCAGAACGCGTAAAAGACCATCAGCCCCAGCGCCACCGGCAGCGAGAACACCGGCGAGCCGTCGGCGCGACGGGAGGAGTGCAGCCGCTCGATCAGCCCGGCGTCTTCCGCGTCGACGTCGGAGCCAACCGCGTAGATGGTCCCGAGCACCGCGATGACGACCTCGCGGGCCGGAAACGACGCGACCACCGCGGCCGAGATCTTCCAGTCCCAGCCGAGCGGACGGAACACCGGTTCGATTGCGCGCCCGATTGCTCCCAGGGCGCTCGCTTCCAGGTGCGCGGCGGCGCGCTGATGCTCGATCCGCGATAGCTCTTCGACCAGCGCCTGCTCGTCGCCGATGCTGCTCGCGGCCGCCGCCGCGGTCGCCTCGAAGCGCCGGTCGATCTGCTCCGAGCGGGGAAAATAGGCCAGGCCCCAGACGATCACGGCAACCGTGAAAATGACGGTCCCGGCCCGGCGCAGGAAAATCCGGCCGCGCTCCAGCATCCGGATCAGCACCGATTTCAGGTTCGGCATCCGATAGGCCGGCAGCTCCATCAGGAACGCCGGAGTCTTGCCGCGCAGCAGCGTGCGCTTCATCCACCAGGCGGTGAACACGCCGCCGAAGATCCCCAGCAGATACAACGCGAACAGCACCAGGCCCTGGACGTTCAAAAACCCGAGCACCGTGCGCTGGGGCACGAACGCCGCGATCAGCAGCGCGTAGACCGGCAATCGCGCCGAGCAGGTCATGAACGGGGCGGCGACGATGGTCGCGATGCGGTCCCGGTGATTGGGGATCACGCGAGTGGCCATGATGCCGGGCACCGCGCAGGCGAAGCTCGACAGCATCGGGATGAACGAGGTGCCGGACAGCCCGCAGGCGCGCATGAAGCGATCCATCAGAAACGCCGCCCGGGCCATGTAGCCGGAGTCCTCCAGCACGATGATGAACGCGAACAGGATCAGGATCTGGGGCAGAAAGATGACCACCGCGCCGACCCCGGCGATGACCCCGTCGGTCAGCAGGCTGGCCAGCGCACCGGCGGGCAGGTGCTCGGCGACCAGCCCGCCGAGCCAGCCGGTGGCGCCGTCGATCCAATCCATCAGCGGGGTCGCCCACGAAAACACCGCCTGAAACACCATTGCCATGACCGCAAAGAAAAGCGCCAGACCCCATACCGGGTGACTGCTGACCCGCTCCAGCCGGCGCAGCCAGCGGACCGGGGTTGCGGTAATGCTCTGGGTGCAGTTGGCCACGATCCGGTCGGCCCACTGGTAGCGGCGGCGGGCCTCCAGCGCCGGCAGCGGATCGCCGGCCGACAGCTCGTCGCGGATCTGCGCCAGCGTGGCGCGCAGCGCCGGATCATCGTGGCTGGCGATCCGCTCCAGCGCGTAGTCGGCGTCGATCACCGCGCGCTCGAGCTCGAACGCGCCGAGCCGCGTCTGCCCGCTCTTGATCAGCTCGCGCACCCGGGTCCAAAGTTCCGGCAGGGCCGGGCTGATCTTGTGCGCCGGCGCCGACTGGACCTCGATCAACGCTCGCTTGAGCGCTTCCACGCCGACTCCCCTGGACACGTTCACCGGCACCACCGGCACCCCGAGGTCGGCCTGCAGCCTGGCCGGATCGATGCGCCGGCCGCTGCGCTCGGCCAGGTCGCCCATGCTCAGCGCGACCACGACCGGCTTGCCGATTTCCAAGATTTGCCCGAGCAGAAACAGGTTGCGACGCAGGTTGGACGCGTCCATGACCACCAGGATCACGTCCGGCGGGTCGAGTTCTTCGACGTAGCCCAGCAGCACGTCGACCGCGATCATCTCATCCGGCGCGTGGGCCGCCAGCGAGTAGGTTCCGGGCACGTCGACCAGATGCAGCTCGCGGTCGCCGACCCGGCACACGCCGGTGCGCCGGTCGACCGTGACGCCCGGATAGTTGGCGACTTTCTGCCGCAACCCGGTCAGCGCGTTGAAGACCGTGCTCTTGCCGGTGTTGGGATTGCCGCACACGGCGACCGTGGTCGCCGGCGCGCTGGAAGTGCCGTCCATTGAGATTTGGCGTGGCGAGGCGGGGCTTGCTGCTGACCGCGCCTTAGCGAATGTTGATCCGGTCCGCTTCATCGCGTCGCAGCGACAGCGAGTAGTCCTTGACTCGGATCTCGATCGGGTCGCTGAACGGCGCCCGGCGCACGACCTCGAGCGGGGTATCCTCGAGCACGCCGAGCTGCATGATGCGGTAGGTCATGGCGTCGTATCGGCTGAATCCGTCGACCACCCCGTTTTCTCCGGGTTTGAGATCGGCGAGGGTCCTGGTTGGGGTCTTGGCCATGCGTCGACTCTAAATGATAATGAATCTCATTTACATCCTACTGCGATCCGGAGTCAATGGGAAGCCCTGGAAAATACCTACCCCGGTATCGCTGTCCAGGAGGTCGACTTAGGAATCCTGCCACCAGGATCGGTGTGCAGGTAATATGGGACAAAGGTTCGTCGCCCGTCGTCGACGGGGCGCAGTTCCCAATATCTTTTGTCAACATCGAGCGCCGCCTGTAGTCGTGTTTAGGAGGTTTGGAAACCCCGGATCTTGCGATCTGTTCAAATACGGTCAACAGGTTGCCGGGACCATATGGGCCGCTATCCTCGCAGCATTACCGGTGTTTGCAGCCAGCTATCTTGTTAAACCGACGCAGGACGCGCTGTCGCTGGCGGAGCGAGCTCAGATCTGCGGTAGCCCTGGGGAGGGGTAAGTGCACGTCGGCGGCATGCAGCCGGAGTCTTCACCAACCCCCGTCAATCGGATCGTGCTGCTCGGCGCGAGCAATCTGACCTTGTCGCTGTTCCGCGTCATAGAGGGCATCCAGCGCATCTGCGGGAGTCCCAGCACCGTCCTGGTGGCCGCCGGTCACGGCCGCTCGTATGGCCGGTACAGCCGGGTACTTTTTCGCGGCTTGCCCGGCATCGTCGACTGCGACCTTTGGGCGGACCTGTCACGGGCTAGGAAACTACCGACATACGGTTTCTTCACCGATATCGGAAACGACATCCCATATGGATACTCACCGGATCAGATCGACGGATGGTTGCGGTTCTGTGTCGAGCACCTGCTGAATTGCCAAGCGCAGATCGTGATCAGTGATCTAGCATTAGAGGTATACGACTCCTTATCGCGCTTACACTTCGCTGCGATGAGAAGGATCTTTTTTCCATTCAGTCGTCTGACGATGCCCGAGGCTCTGGTCCGGATCCATCGCGTTTCCCAGCAGCTTCACCGCCTGGCTGCGGAGCGAGGTGTGATCGTCTGTGAGCAAGACCGCGACTGGTACGGATTCGATCCGATCCACATCCGACGTCGTTGCAAGGCAGAAGCATACGGGAGGATGCTCGGCCATTTTTCCGGGAGCGGCAATTCCGTTACTGGATCACGGGCCAAACACGGAAGGCTCGGGTGGCGGAACCGGCCGCGGCCCAAGCGTCGCGACGTCTTCGGATGGGAACTCCGGCACGATCAGCCGAGCAGCGTACTTGCGGACGGCACGACCATTTCGATGTACTGAGTCATGGCGAGATCAGGTCTACCGATATTCATTCGGGAGCGCATCAATCACCCCGTCGCGTCGTCGTGTGCTCGAGTTCGATATCGGGTGCGCTCGAACATTCATCCAGTCGACCTGGCGCTCGTCATCGGCGACAGAATTCCCGATCCAGTGCCCAAGGGACGGCGCGAGACCACCACCAGGGTGAGCCAAGAACTTAACTTGCGAGATTGGCTCCCGCGCTATCGCCGGAACCCGGTGGAAACCGTGACCGACCTCACCCGGATGGTTCAGCAAATCGTCGTGGAAGGGCTGGAAGTCAAGGACCTGAGCCGCTAGCCTCCACGTTGCCAGAGTTGCCGGAATTACTCCGGGCATCCTGCCCTCCGCCCTTCGGGCCTGCCTTCGGCAGTTCAAACCGCTCCTGC
>JBFGYD010000058.1:0-9258 GCA_041587615.1 Lysobacterales bacterium | reverse complement strand
GCCCAGGTCAGGGTGACGGTGACCCCGCAGACCCTGGTCGAGCTGGACGGCGAAGAGATTGATTTTGAGACATTCGCCGCGCTGGTTCAGGCCAACGAGGCATTCCTGGCCCGCGCCGCCGGCGCGCTACGCAAGGACGGCGGCATTCAGGCATTCGAGCTGAGCCTACGCGAGATCGACCCGCCGATCGACGAAATCGCCGGCCGCCTGCTCGGCTGCGAGGGCGAGGATCCGGTGCGGGTGTCGGTCGCCCGCGGAGACGGGGTCGATACGGCACTGGTCAACGGCGAAACCCGGCTGGCCGAAATCCGCGGCGACGCGCTGGCCCCGTTGACGCTGGAGGAGTTCCTGGAGGCCTGCCGTTCCCCGGTGGTGTACCGCTTCTTCGGCGTCGGCCCGCAGGCCGACCCTCTGGTCCTGGCCCACGCGCTGATCAGCAAGGTGCAGGTGCAGCGCCGCGGCGTGTTCGCCGGCGGTGAAATCGCCCCAGACCTGAGCGAGATCCTGATCAAGCTGTCGGAAACACCGGTGCGGGTCACGCCCGAGACCCACATTCTCGATCCGCATCACGATCCGCTGAGCTTCGAGGCGTTTGCCGCGCTCGTGCAAGCGGGCGAACGGCACCACGCCTGGGCTCGGGGGGTGTTGCTCGAGGACGGTTCGGTCGTGGCGGGGCAGCTCCGGCTGCGGGGGGCCGACAACGTCAAGCTGTTCAAGCCGGTCGAGGCCACGCGCGAGCTGCTTGGATTGGGCGCGGCTGGAGTCGGGATCGACGTGTTCGCCGCCGGCATGACCGAACTGCTGGGCCAGGGTACGGTGGGCGTTGACGGGGTCGTGCGTGTCACCGCGGTCCGTCCGCTGGCGGTTGGCGAGACGGTGATCCCGGTCGCCCTCGGAATTCCGGGAGAGGCAAGCGTCGTGACCACCGACGGGCTTTTTTCCAGCAGCTTCGAATGATTGAAATCGGCGCGGCGCGGGTGTATTCTCCTGTAAAATAGTTACATTTGAAACTATTCTGGAGGCAGCCATGGCGGCGCAGTTGGATCGGCACAATGAACCGACGCTCGATTATCTGTCGGGCTTTGGCAACGAACATTGCAGCGAAGCGCTGCCGGGAGCCATACCGCAGGGGCGCAACTCGCCCCAGCGGGCGCCGTACGGCCTTTATCCAGAGAAGTTCAGCGCCACCGCGTTTACCGCGCCCCGCGCGGAGAATTTCCGCTCCTGGCTCTACCGGCTGCGCCCGTCGGTGGTCCACGGCGCGTTCGAACGGATCGACGCCGGCCTGATCCGCACCGCGCCGCTCGACGAGGTTTCGACGCCGCCTGATCAGCTCCGTTGGGATCCGCTTCCGGTGCCCGACGCCCCGCGGGACTTCGTCGATGGGTGGGTCAGCGTGGCCAGCAACGGCAACGCCCTGATGCAAGCTGGCATCGGCATCCACCTGTACCTGGCCAACCGCTCGATGGACGAGCGTTTTTTTTACAACGCCGACGGGGAACTGCTGATCGTGCCGCAGCAGGGAAGCGCCCGTTTCCACACCGAATTCGGCATCCTGGCCGCGAATCCGGGGGAGATCGTCGTTATTCCGCGCGGGATCAAGTTCCGGGTCGAACTGCCGGACGGCGCGTCGCGCGGCTACGTCTGCGAGAACTACGGCGCGATGCTTCGCCTGCCCGAGCGCGGCCCGATCGGCAGCGACGGGCTGGCCAACGATCGCGATTTCCTGAGTCCGACGGCGGCTTATGACGATCGAGAGGGTGACTTCGAACTCATCGCCAAACTGGCCGGCAACCTGTTTTCCTGTCGGATCGGGCATTCGCCGCTGGACGTCGTTGCATGGCACGGCAACCTAACTCCGTACAAGTACGATCTGCGCCGGTTCAACACGATCGGCTCGATCAGCTATGACCACCCGGATCCGTCGATCTTCACGGTGCTCACCTCGCCGTCGGATACGCCGGGCACCGCCAACGTCGACTTCGTCGTGTTTCCGCCGCGCTGGCTGGTCATGGAAGATACGTTCCGCCCGCCCTGGTATCACCGCAACGTGATGTCCGAGTTCATGGGTCTGATCTACGGCGAGTATGACGCCAAGACCGGCGGCGGCTTCGTGCCCGGCGGCATGAGCCTGCACAACTGCATGTCGCCCCACGGCCCCGACAAGAGCGCGTTCGAAGCCGCCAGCAGGGCGGAACTCGAGCCGCAAAAGCTGGCCGACACGATGGCCTTCATGTTCGAGTCGCGGTACTTGATCCAGCCCACCCGGCATGCGCTGGAGGCGCCACAGCTCCAGGCCGACTACCGCGAGTGCTGGCAGGGCCTGGAGAAAAAGTTCAACGGCAAACCTTGACCGCTAACTCCCGACCGCGTCGGCGGCCGGGTAGCTGTCGAGAAAATCCCTCAGCGCCTGTTGCTGGCGCTGTTTGAGGGCGATGCAGCGGCGCGTGTCTTCCTCGGCCTTGGCCAGCGCGGTCGCGTACAGCGCGTCTTTGTCCCGGTAGAACTCGAGCGTGCGCTCCAAATTGTCCCGATCGCAGGAGCTTCCAGTGTACTGCGGCAGCACGGACCTCGCGCTCTCCGGTGCTTTGCCGACGAGCGCGTCAAAATGTCGATCCAGCCAGTCGTAGATCGGCGCGTGGGATTTGTTGGCGTAGACCAGGAAAAAAAGCGGGGTCAAGGTATCGCCCGGCTTGACCTCGTCGGACAGAAGGAAATCTAGGATCCGGCGAATCGAGCGTTGCTCGGTGAAATACAGCGATCGCAATACCGCCGCTCTGAATGCGATGTCGGTGCTGGTCCGGTATGCGTCCAGGTAGCGAGCGGCCAGCGCGTCGTCACCGTGGATCGCGCTGACCCGCAGCGCTTCCACGGCCAGATCCTTGTCCACGGCTGCGGGTTCGGCTAGAAAGCGCTCGGTGATCGACGCGGCGGCGGCGAGCGCGTCGCGGCTGTCGGAAAATTGGCCGAGGGCCCGAAGCAGCCGCGGGCGCAGGCGGATCACCGCCTCGCTGTCGGTCGGCCGATTCTGCCCGCCGATGCGTTCGAACCACGGCACCATCAAGCGATCGACGTAGCGGCCAAAAGCGGGCAGGGTTTGCGCGTCGATCAGGTTTTCGCCGATGTCCTTGACCTGTTCCAGCACCTCGCGAAACACAATCGGGTTGGGGTCGGCGGCGATCGCCTCCAGCACCCGAAAATGTTCCGCTACCGAGGCGCGTCCGGCGTCCAGCAGCGCCCGTGAGTTGGACAGCAGCGCGATTTTCTCGCGACCCTCCAGCGCGTCGATGTCCGCCAGCAGCGCGGCCATCTGCCCGCCGTCCACCTGCCAGCGGTAGTACCCGTCGCCGCCTCGGTCGGGGAAAACCCATTGCGCTTCAACCAGGCCCGGCACCACCGCCTCCGGCTCTCCCAGCATGAAGCGGGTCTGACGGACCTCGTCGCCCAGTCTGTACTTAACGTTGAGCGGCACCCGCCACCGAAGGTCCGGCGCCTCCTGGGCAAAGCTGCGGTAGCGTTCCTGACGGACGCGACCCATGGGCTCGAATGAGACCAGCGGATAGCCGGGCTGGGCCAGGTAGTTCGCGGCCAGGGCCCTGATGTCCTGGCCCGACGCCGCGCCGAGCGCCGACCACAGATCCAAATCGGTGGCGTTTTTCCATGCAAAATCGGTGACGTATTGACGGATGCCCCGCCGCATCGCATCGGGCCCGATGAACCGTTCGATCATGTTCAGAATCGCGTGGCCCTTAGTGTAATTGAGGCCGATTCCGTCGATGATCTCGTCCTCGTCTCGGACCGTCTTGCGAATGGCTTTTGCGGCGGTTCGCCCGTCGGCGCCGAAGGCGCGATTCTGGGGCAGGCGCAGGTCGGTGTCGTACTCGGGATACAGCGCGCCACCGAGCTTGGAAGCCATCCAACTGGCAAAGGCCTCGTTCAGCCACAGATCGTCCCACCAGGCCATCGTGACCAGGTTGCCGTACCACATGTGCGCCAGCTCGTGGGCGATCACGCCAACGGTGGTGGCCGCCTCGTCGCCGCGCGGCTGTTCGCCGGTCAGCAGCAGCTCGGCGCGATAGGTGACCAGGCCGACGTTCTCCATCGCCCCGAACGCGAAGTCAGGAACCGCGACGAAATCCAGCTTGCGATAGGGATACGGCTGGCCGAAATAGTCCTCCAGCGCTTCGAGAATCCGGTGCGTCTGCGTGGCCGCAAAACCGGTCTTGGCCTGGTGCCCTGCGGGGGTGTAGATGTGAGCCGGCACCGACAGGCCTTTGATCGGCACCCGGTCCATCGGGCCGACGGCCAGCGCGATCAGGTAGCTGGACATCGGCGGCGTGGCCGCGAATCGCACCGTCTGGACGTCACCGGATTCCTCGACCGACGAGGACGGAGTATTAGACAGCACCACCAGCCCGCGCGGCGCGGTCACGGTGAGTTGATAAGGGATTTTGAACGCCGGCTCGTCGAACACCGGAAACGCGCGCCGCGCCTGCATCGCCTCGAACTGGGTGTAAACGTAGTGACGGCCTTCGTAGGCCACCTGGTAGAGCCCGAGCGCGTCGCTCGCCAGAGCGCCGTGGAAATCGATCTCGAGCAGGTAATCGCCCGCTTCGATCGGCTCGCCGTCGCCGGCCCAGACCCGGTCGTAGTCCGCGTTCTCGGCGGACAGCTCTCGGACTGTGTCTCCGGCCCGCAGCCGCAGCCGGTCCAGCGTGAGCCCTTTTTGGTAAAAACCGATTCGTGCCGTGGCCTCGGCCACCCGCAATCTGATCGCGACCGCGCCGGAGTATTCGAGCTGGGCCGGGTCCAGGTCGAGCCGGATCGATTGCGATTCGGGCACCACGCCCGGCGGCAGTCGATAACTGTCCGCCTCCTGCGCCCCGGCCGAACCCAGCAGCGTCAGCGCCAGCAAGAAGCAAGTTCTGATCATTGGAGCTACCGCGAGAAATGGGAGCGCAGTCTAGCGCGCGGTACACTGATCGACCAACCCCATTTGGAGAATCGTGATGGCCTTTGTGAAATCGATACCGGCCGCCGAAGAGAGCGTCTCGGCGGTCATGAAGCGATACCCCGCTCAGGCGATTCCGTTGACCCAGCTGACCGAAATCATCATGCGCACCGGAGCCTGTTCCTTCAGCGCCCAACAGCGGGAACTGATCGGCGCGTTTGCCTCCGGCACCAACAACTGCACCTATTGCTTCGAAACCCACCGGGCAACGGCCGAGGCGTTCGGCGTTGACGAAGGTCTTCTCGAAAGCATGCTGGACGACCTCGACGCCAGCGACGTCGACGAGCGCCTCAAGCCGGTGCTGCGCTATGTCAAAAAGCTAACCCAGACGCCCTCGCGCATGCTGCAGGCCGACGCTGACGCGATTTTCGCCGCCGGTTGGACCGAAGACGACTTTCATTACGCGGTCATGATCTGCGGGCTATTTAACCTCTACAACCGCCTGATGGACGGCTACGGGGTCAAGAACAGCGCCGATTTCCGGCTCAACCGCGGCCGCGCCCTGGCCGAACCCAAGGGCTACGGCGTGGTCACCGACGCCCTCAAGTAGAGATGGCTAGACCGGCGATCCGCCGTTGAGCCTCAGCAGATCGAGGAACTCGCGCCGGGTCCTGGGGCCGTGGGTCAGGAAATGGGGGTCGGGATGTTCCCGGTATTCCTCCCGCCGCTCGCCGACCGGGTCCACGGCCGCCCGCCGGCGGGCTTCATCCAGCTCGATGCCGTAGGGTTTGAGCGCGTTCAGGCCGAACACCTTGGCCCGCAGCTCCGGGGTGATCTCCGGGTAGCCGTGGGCCTCGCGCAGCGCCTCGGAGATCTGAAACGTACGAAACGCCTGGATCTGGTCTTGGGGCGAGCCGTACCAGATCGAGTCGGTGCCCCACAGCACGTTGTCCTCGCCCAGGTACTTCAGCAGCTTGCCGAGCCCGTGGGCGGCGCTGTCCGGATCTCGCATCAGCCCGCGCCAGGTGCTGCCCAGTTCGGCGTAGACGTTGCCCATTGCAACCGCCTCGTTTTTCAAGACCGAGCTGATCAGTCCGTCCAGACCCTCTTGGCGCTCCGGGTCGTAGGGCCCCTCGGCCTGTCCCGGCACCCAGCCGGAGTGGTAGATCAGGAAATTGACGTCCGGGTAATCGCGCGCGACCACCCCGATGTCGGTGCACAGCGAGTGCTCGTACGAACGCCGGCCAAACGGGATGCCCTTGTGCACGGCGATGTTCTTGACCCCCAGACGGCGAGCTTTTTCGATGAACGCCCGGCCGAGCTCATCGCTCAAGTAAAATCCCTTGCCGTCGGGGCCCCACTGCGTGTAGCACTTCCAGGCCGATACCCCCCAGGTCTCCGCCAGTGCGTCCATCCGATCGACGTCGCCCTCCTGGTTCGGGTTGACCCGGCCGTGCAGCAGCAGCCGGTGGCTGCCGTCCATCTTTTCGACGATGTCGCGGGTGGCGGCGGCCTCCTCGATGGTCAGCGGCTCCGAATCGGCTGCCGAGGGCACGAACGACAAAACCATCATGTCGGTGTCCGAGTCCAGAAAGACGTCCTTGATGAATTCGTCGGTGCCCAGGCAGCGGAGATAGTCTCGACTCAGCGCTTCGCTGGCGGCCGCGCAGCCGGCCTTCTTTTCCATGTGGCGGCCGGGGAACACGTAATGACCCTGGACGTCGAAAATAAACTCTTGATCGCCCAGCACGGCGGCGGCCAACTGCTGATCCAAAGCGGCGTCGGCCGGCAGATCGTAGAATCCGCCGCGGCGCCCGGCCGCCGCCTGGACGCGGTTGAATGCGAGCAGCGTCGAGGCAGCGCCACAGGCGGATACCAGAAAAGCTCGCCGCCCCAGACCGGTCCGCCGGGCATTGGCGCTGGCGGCCTCTCGCGCGGTCTTGTTGGCCGCATGCGAAACCGGATCGAGCGGTAGCGGGGCGAATTCGCCGTTGGAGGTCGAATCGATTTTGATCGGCAACCGCCGGCCCTCGGGATCGTGACGATAAGGCTTGTTCATCGTGATAACTCCACGCTAGCAGTCTGTCGGACTTAGGCCGGGACTCGACCTCACGAATTTTCGCCACGAGCCCCTAAGTCCGACAGGCTGCTAGGGGGACGCCGCGGGCCGGGGCAGCACCGGCAAGCGCTGGTCCATGACCTTGCTGTCGGCCACCGCCAGTTCCTCGAACAGCAAACTCGGGACCACATAGCTGACCGCCTCCATCCGTCCGCTTACCCCGCTCAAATAATAACCGCCGGCCGGAAATTGCGGCACCAGGGTGTACACTTCAGGGTCGTCGCCGATCGCCTCCAGGCGCCTGAATTCGCGCACCGCGAACGGCTCGATGTGCAGATTGCGCACCCGCTGCCGCCGACCATCGGGATAAACCTTGTAGGCGACCAGCACTTCCGGCAGCCGGTTGCCGTAATTAAAGACCGCCATGCTCTGGATCGATTCCAGCCGCCGCTGCGCCTCGGGCACCGCCATCCGCTCGACCACGACGACGTAGTCGGCGCCGGCGTCGATCCGCAGCTCGTCCAGCAGGATGTCGAGCTCCTTTTCGCTGGCGGCCTCGCTGCTTTCCAGGATCAGGTTGCTCGGCTGCGGAAACCCTCCCCGGCAGTTGCCACTGGTGCCGCTGGTGCCATACATCGGAACACGAGTGGCCAGGATGCGCTCCAGACGCCCGTCTTCGACCAGCACCGTCGGCTTAGCCGGCACGCCGTCGTCATCGACCCCGTAACCGCCCACTAGCGGCCGGCCCCGCCATTCGCGCCGTTTGGGGTCGTCGACCAGCCGCGCGCCCCGCGGCAGCACTCGCGCCCCCAGCTTGCGCCCGAACCGGACCGCGCGCTGCTCCAGATCCGCCACCCACGGCTTGACCGCCGGCTCCGAGGCCACCATCGGCGGGACCGAGGATAGCTGGGAAGCAAAGACCGTCGCGAAAAGCACCGCCGCGGCCTGCGCGCGGAACAGGATCGGCCCGACATAGTTGTCCAGCCGCTCGGCGCCTCGGGCCGCCGCCAGCCGCTCCCCCAAGCCGGCGATTTGCCGCTCCAACTCGGCCCCGTCCGGTAACTGGCCCCAGTCGGCAACTTTGTGAAGTTCGTAATCCCATAGCACCGCGCCGTCCTCGGCCTGCGCTCGGGCGGCCGCCGTCAGCGTGATTTCCGGTACCGTGCGCTCGAACCGGCTCCCTTCCGAGTTCAGGAAGCGGACATGGCGGTAAGAGACGACCAGCGAGACGACCGAATCCTGGATCGCCGGATGCGCACCGAGACGACGCGATAGAACGGCCAGCAGTTCGGCAGCGCGCTGCGGGTCGAACGCCAGTGGCGGACCGAGATCGTCCACCGTCGCCGGCGGCACCCGCCAGAAATCGGGCAGCCCGTCGCGGTCGATCTTGGCCTCGGCGTCGGCCTGCTTGACCGCAAAATCCTCCAGCGCCCGCTTGTACGCGATGTCGGTGGCTAGCCACAGGGCGCGTCGCAGGTCCGGATAGCTGTCGTCGACCGGCAGTTCGAAGCTCTGCGGGCGGTAGTAGCGCTGCAGGCGCGAGCCGGCCTGGCCGAAGCGCTGCACCAGACTCGAGTCGAGGTCGTAATCGCCGACCCGGACTTGCACGTTGCCGCGACGGTAGCTGCCCTCACCGCGCTGGGTCAGCGAGCCGGCGCTGGCGGCCATCGACAGACCGTAGGCATCGGTTACCCGGTACTGGACGAAGTAAGGCCGGGGCTCCTCTTCCAGCCTCAGCTCGCGCACGCTGCGGTCCATTTCGTCGGCCATCGCCGCGAACACCGCGTCGTCCTCGGCGCTCGCGCCGGCCATCCACCCGACGAGCAGGCCAACCGCCAGCCTGGACATTGGAGGAGTTTCACTCGGCGTTGCGCTCATCGGTCTTCCGGCACCGGGTTGGGCAGCAGCGGCGGGCGCGCCTGGGATTTGCTCTTACGCTGCACCTCCAGACGATCCAGCAACACCGACGGCGCCACCAGCGAGACCGGTACGTAACCGCTTTCAGCCCCGCACCAGCCGTGAAAGACGTCGATGTCGTCGGCCGCCGACTTGACGTGGGAAAGGGTCAGAAGCGGCGTGCCGATGACGTCCACGCCTCGCGCCAGCTCCTCGCGGCCGTCGAGGTAGGCCTTGTAGACCACGGTCGGTATGACCTTAAGGGCGTTCGGATTGATCCGGCCGGTGCCGGTGAACCCGCCTTCGACATCCCGGATGATCAGCCCCCACTCGCGCTGCTGCTCCTTAAGTG
>JBFGYD010000057.1:0-9352 GCA_041587615.1 Lysobacterales bacterium | reverse complement strand
ATCGCGCCGCGATAGGCGTCGCGGAAGGCCACTCCCTCGAGCGCCTGCTCCACGGCCGCGTCGGTGGCGTGTAGTTCTGGGTCGATCGCCGCACGCATCTTCGCGGCGTCAAACTCGAGCGTCGCCACCAGGTCTGGGATCAGGCGCAGCGCGCGTAGACCGGATTCGAACGCGCGGATCAGCGGTGGCTTGGTGACCTGCAGGTCGCGATGGTAACCCGACGGCAGGGCCAGGGCCGCCTGCAGCTCGGTCAGCGCGCCCTGGACCACGGCATGCTGGGCGCGCAGCAGCTCGACCGCATCCGGGTTAGTCTTGTTTGGCATGATCGACGAGCCGGTCAGGTAGCGCGAGGCCAGCTTGACGAAGCCAAACTCGGCGCTGGCGTACAGGCTCAGATCCCAGGCCAGGCGGCGCAGCTCCAGCGTGGCCTGGGCGAGGCAGCTCAGGGCTTGAAATTCGAACCGGCCGCGGCTGTTCTGGGCATACTGCGGGTTGATCTGCAGGCGGTCGAAGCCCAGCGCCGCGGCGGTGCCCTCACGGTCCAACGGCAGGTTGACCCCATACCCGGCGGCGGTGCCCAGTGGGGAGCTGTTGAGCCAACTGCGAGTCAGCGCGGCGAGGCCGGCGACGTCGATGAAGGCCTCGGCGAATCCAGCCAGCCACAGCCCGGCGGTCGAGGGGACGGCGCGCTGCAAATGGGTGTAGCCGGGCATGACCAGGCCGCCATCGGCTGCGGCCCGATCGAGGAACGCGCCAGCGATGTCGCGGCAGGCCTCGTCCAGTGCATCGAGGCGAGCGCGCAGGTACAGGCGCAGCGCCACCTGTACCTGATCGTTGCGGCTGCGACCGGTGTGGACCTTTTTGCCGGTTTCTCCGAGCCGCTCGGTGAGATAGGCCTCGATCGCCGAATGACCGTCCTCGTGGGGCGGCCCGAGTTCGAACGCGCCGCCGGCAAACGCGTCGCCGAGATGCGCCAGCGCGTCGTCCAGCCGCGCTCGCTCGTCATCGTTCAGGATGCCGATCCGCGCCAACCCCGCGACGTGGGCACGACTGGCGGTGATGTCATGCTCGAACAGATAGCGATCCCAGACCACGTCTTCGCCGGCCAGAAACCCCTGGACCGCCCCGTCCGGGCCGCGGTCGTCGCCTTTGCTCCACAGATAATCAGTCATCGGCGATACCCTCCAGCTCGTCAAGTCCGCACATCAGATTCAGGTTCTGCATCGCCTGGCTGGCGGCGCCCTTGAGCAGGTTGTCCAGGCAGCACACCAGGGTCACCGAGCGGCGGTCCCGGGCGTCCACCGCGAAGCCGCCGATCGCCGCGCGCGGGGTGTTGGCCAGGCCGCGGACCTCCGGCGGCTCGGCCGTAATGTCGATCAGCGGCGCGGCGCGGTAGAAATCTCGATAGCGCCGATCCAGTTCGGCGACCGAGGTCCGGCCCTCGAGTTCGACCGCGCAGGTTAGCGAGATGCCGCGGAAAAAAGACGCCACGTGCGGCATGAAGCGCACCGGCCGGCCAAGCTGGGCGCTGATTTCCCGCTCGTGAACGTGACCCGTGAGACTGTACGGCAGAAGGTTGTCGGCCAAGCGCTCGGGGTCGTTGCGCGGCGACGGCCGCCGTCCAGCGCCGGAATAGCCGGATACCCCGAACACCACGGGCGCGGCCGCGAACTGCGCGGCTAGCGGAGCCAGCGCGAGCTGGGCGCCGGTCGCGTAGCAGCCCGGATTGGCGACCCGGGCCGCACCGGTAACGGCCTCGCGATGGTGCTCGGTCAGGCCATAGGCCCAGTCCGGATTGAATCGATGGTCGGCGCTCAGATCCAGCACCTTGACCCCGTCCAGCGCCGCCGCCAGTTCGGTCGCGCGGCCGTTCGGCAGCGCCAGCACGACCAGGTCCGCGGGTCGCGTCAGCGCCTCCTCCGGGGTCACGAACGTGCCGTCGAACTCGAGATCCGGGTATACCTGGGTAATCTTGGCCCCGGCCAGCGAGGCCGAGGCGGCGTAGGCCAGGCGAAAGCGGGGGTGGCGCGCGAGCAGTCGCAGCAGCTCCTCGCCGGCGTAACCGCGGCCGCCGAGCAGGCCGACGCGTGGCCGCTCACGTGTCACCGTGGCCCTCCGCGAAAGAATCGGGGCGTGCCGCGGCCTCGTCGCGCAGGCGCGCCAGCATCGCCCCGTCGGAAACGCCATAGCTGAAAACGCGCCACGGCCCTTGCCGCAGACTCGCGTCGGCGTGGCGCTGGTACCAGTCGTTGATCGGATTGCTGATGCGTGAACGCCAGTACAGTCGTGGCCAAGCGGCGCGGATCTGCTTCCACAACGCGGCGCCGAGCCCCTCGCCCTGACCCGTTGGGGTGACCGCAAACTTGTCCATGTAAGCGATGCCGTCCACGCCATCCACCATCAACGCCGCGGCGCGGCGCGAACTCGACCACAGTAGCGAGGCAATTTCGAGCCGGTCGAAATAATTGTCCTTGAGCCGGCGCCGGAAGCATTCTTCGAGCAGCCCGATCAACGCGCTGCGCTGCTCCTCATCGAGCTTCGTCAGGCGCGCGAAGCTTTCGCCGCGCCGGATTAGCGTGCCGCTGCCGCGGTGGGTAAACAACTCCCGGGTCAGGTGAGAAGCCGAAGTAATCGAAACCGAGGTCGATTCCGGGAGCTGGTCCAGCAGATATTTGATCTGGACGATCTTGAGCCGCATCCCGGAATGAACCCAGTCGGCGGACATCAGCTGCTCGTAGTCGGTCTCCAGGTTGATGGCCGAAATCACCTCGCCCTTTTCGTCCAGCAGGCCGCCGCTCGGGGTCAGAAAGATCACCTTGTATGGCTTGACCGCCAGCACCAGCGCGCGCGCCGCCACGTCGGCATTGATGTTCAGCACCTGGCCCGAACGCGACTCTCCCAGACAGGCGACGACCGGCAGGGCCCGGGCCTGCACCGCGGCGCGCAGCGCCTCGGTTTTGACCTCGGTGACGTCGCCGACCAAGCCGTAGCGCGGCGCATCCAGGTAATCCGCCTCGAACACGCCGTGCAGCAGCGAGCGAGCCCGGGTTCCGCGCGCCTCCAGTCCCTCGACCAGGCGCAGGTTTTGCTGGTAGATCACCGGCCGGGCCGCTTCCATGACCTCGGCGGTGGTCACCCGCATTCCGTCGACGATCTTCGATTCGATGCCGGCCTCACCCAGCGCAACGTTGAGCTGCGGGCCCGCGCCGTGGAGCACGATCGGAAACAGCCCGACCTGGCGCAGGAAGCTCAGCGCCGCGACCAGCGGCTCGAGGTCCTCGGCCAGCACGCCGCCGCCGACCTTGACCACCGCGAACTGGACCGAATCGACGCTCGAGAAACGGCGCAGGTACTCCCGCGCCTCACGGCTCGAGCCGAGCTGGCTCAGCAATTCGACCAGGATCGGGCGCAGCTCATTCATCGGCGCATACCAGTTTCAGGTAGATGGCGGCGGCTCGCTCGAGTTGCTCCAGCGCGACCCATTCGTCGACCGCGTGGGCCTGGGCGATGTCGCCCGGGCCCAGCACCAGCGCCGGCAGACCGGCGCCGGCGAACAGCGACGCCTCGGTCCAGAAATCGACCGCCGGCCCCGGCTCCAGGCCGTGCTCGGCAGCGAACGCGCGCGCCGCCTCCGCCCCGCCGGCCGCGGCCGGGAGCGGCGGGCCGGTAAACGGACTCTGCCACTCGGCCGCCCCGGGGGACGCCAACGCGGCGATTTCAGCCAGGTACGCGTCATTGTCGATGCCCGGGCGCGGGCGCGCGCTCCACCGCACCTCGGCGTCATCGGCGATGACGTTGCTCTTGATCCCGCCGGTCACGGTGCCGATGTTGAAACAGTTGCCGCGAAAGCCTTGGTCGTCAACGGCGGCGTCGGCCCGCTCGCGCTCGAGCGCGGCGGCCGCCCACCGCGACAGCTTGTGCAAGGCGTTGTCCTCAAGCGCCCGGGACTCGGATGAGTGCCCGGCGCGCCCGCGGAATCGACCGATCACCGACAGGAATCCCCGGTGCTTCAAAACAGGGCGGCACCCCGTGGGTTCGGCGACGATCACGCAGCGATAGGCATCGGCGGCAAGACCCTCGACCAAGCGCCTGACGCAGCACCCGCTGGCGCCTTCCTCATCGGTCGTGAACACGACGCCCAGATCGCGATCACAGGACTCGGCCACGGCCAGCAGGCAGGCGGCGGCGCCCTTGATGTCGCACGCGCCGCGACCGTAGGCCCGGCCGTCGGCGACGGTCAGCGCGAGCGGCGGAACGCTCCAGCCCGACCCTATAGGGACCGTGTCCAGGTGCACGTTGAACAGGATCGAGGGCCGACCGCGGACGGCCATGAACGTCACCCGCCCCTTCCCGTGGTCGGTGGTGGTCAGCTCGAAACCGGGACCCAGCGCGGCGCCAAGCACGCCGAAGATCGGGTGACCGGCATCGATCTCGCGCGGCGGATTCTGCGTGTCGCACGCGACCAGCGCCTCGAGGTAATGGAGGATGCGCTCTAACACCGGATCAGCTCTCCTCGGCCAGCTATGGCGTGGGGTCCCGGGCTCATGCTATTTGCGGGCTATCCCGGCCACCCCGTTGATCCGCGCCGACAGGGTCGAACTCTGGCCCAGCAGCTTGATGAAGCCGACCGCCTCCTCGGGGCTCCAGTCACAGCTCTGGGCGTAAGTGGCGGCCGAGTCCTTCAGAATGTGCGGTGAGTCGACCGCCACCGCGGTCACCTCGCCACCCTCGGTTTCCAGCGTCACGCGGCCGCTGACCGCCCGCTGCGACTGGGCCAGGTAGGCTTCCAAATCGAACTTGTGCGGCTCGTAGAAGAACCCGGTGTAGACCAGTTCGGTCCAGCGGTTGGAGATCAGGTGCCGGAACTGGTTTTGCAGGCGGGTATTGACCGCGTCTTCGAGCGCGCGGTGCGCGCACTGCAAGCCGGTCAGCCCCGGACATTCGAACACGATGCGGCCCTTGAGCCCGATGCTGACGTCGCCGGTGTAGATCCGGCGGCCGACGCCGTAGGCGCCCAGCCGGCGATTCAGTTCGGCCAGCAGCGCCGGGCCCTCGAGACGCTCGCCGTCCAGGGCGATCGCCTCGCCGCGCTCGAACTCGAGGTCCAGCGCCAGCGGCGCCGCCGGCCATTCGGCGCGCGGCCGGCACAGCTTGCGGGTTTCCGGCGCCGGCGCGGCGAACGCGTCGATCTCGGAACCCGACACCGTGACCCCGAGCAGATTCTCGTTGATCGAATAGGCCCCGGTCGCCGCACGGACCGGAAATCCGGCCTCCTGGAGCACGGCGATTTCGTGCTCGCGCACCGCCTTCGTCTGCGACTGCAGCTCGCGGATCGGCGCCAGGATCTCGTAATCTCCTAGACTACGCACGGTCTGGTCGAACCGGAGCTGGTCGTTGCCCATGCCGGTGCAGCCGTGCGCGAAGTTGCGCGTCCCCAGTTCGTCGCACAGCGCCAGGGCCTTGCGCACGATCAGGTAGCGGTCCGAGCACAGCAGCGGGTATTGGTCCAGCATGCGGCCGTGGCTCCATATCAGAGGGCGCACGAACTCGTCCCACAGGTCCTGGCCAGCGGCGACCTCCCAGTGGCGCGCCGCACCGAGCTGCTCGGCGCGCTCGCGGATGTAGGCGCGCTCGGCGTCGTCGACCCCGCCGGTGTCTACGAAAACGCTGTTGACGGCAAAACCGCGGCGCTTCAGATCCAGCAGGCAGTAGCTGGTGTCCAGGCCGCCGGAGAAGGCGAGCACGACGTTGTCACTCATGGCTAAGCTCCGGGTTCAGGTTCAGCAGGTCGAGCATGACCGCTTTTTGCACGTGGAGGCGATTCTCGGCCTCGTCCAGCGCCACGCAGTAGTCGGCGTCCATGACCTCGTCGGTGGCTTTGATATTGCGCCTTAGCGGCAGGCAGTGGCTGAACAGGGCCTGATCGGTCAGGTCCATCTTGGCCTGATCGACGATGAAATGCCGGTACTGGCGGCGCAGTTCCCATTCGTCCTCCGGCCGGCCGTAAAACGGCAGTGCGCCCCAGCTCTTAGCGTACACGACCTCGGCGCCGTGATAGGCCGATTCGATGTCGTGGGACAGCTTGACCTCCGTGCCGAGGCGAACCGCGTGGTTGTCGGCGGCGTCGAGGAACTGCTCGTCGAGCAGGTACGCGGGCTCCGGGCACAGCAATGTGACCTCCATTCCCAGACGGGTTGCGATCAGCAACGCCGAGTTGGCCACGGCGGTGTTCAGCGGCCGCGGATGCCAGGTCCAGGTCAGCAGGAATTTGCGCCCCTTCAGCGCCCCGAGCTTCTCCTTCAGGGTGAGCGCCAAAGCCAGCTCCTGGCACGGGTGGACGATGGTCTCCATGTTGATCACAGGCACCGACGCGTGGGCAGCCAGCGCCCGGATGACCGGGTCCCGGCGATCGAATTCCCAATCCTCGAATTTGGGAAACGCGCGTAGCGCGATCAGGTCGCAGTAGCGCGACAGCACGCCCGCGACTTCGGCGATGTGCTCCTCGGCCTCGCCGTCCATCGTGACCCCGGACCGGAACTCGATCCCCCAAGCGTCCCGGCCCGGCTGCAGCACGACCGCGATGCCGCCCATCTGCTGGAGCCCGATCTGGAACGAGGCGCGGGTCCGCATCGACGGATTCAGGAACACGAGCGCCACCGTTCTACCGTGCAGACGCTCGTTGACCGGGTCGGCTTTCAAGCGGTCGGCCATGGCCAGCACCGCGTCCAACTCCGTATCGCTCAGGTCTTGTGTAGTCAGAAAATGCCGCATCGTTTCTCATAATCCATAACGCAAAAACCCAGCCGGCGGCTGGGTTTTGGTTTGACTGAATCGGTTTCGATCAGACGGCGGCCACCCAGCCCGGATAAGAATGCGTACGGCGGCGCGGGCGACGCTTATCGGCGGTCGCTGCGGTATTGTTGGGGCGCTCGAAACTCATCGTTCGCGGACTATCGCACAGCGCGCGGCCGCGGCGCAAGCCCCGACGGGGGGCCGATGCCGGCGCCGCGCTCGCGGATCAGGCGCTGGCGCAGCTCCCAGCTCAGTTCGATCTCGGTCAGCGCCCGGATCTCACCGCCGACCAGGGCCGCGACCGGCACGCCGTCGCGATAGGCGATGCGGTTGGACTTAACCGCCGGGACCCGCTCACCGGCGGTGATCAGGCCGGTCAGGTTCAGCGGGTCGGCGGCGCTGATGACGACCCAGCTTCCGTCGGAGCCGGCTTTGCGCAGCCGGGTCGCGGCGCTCGGCAGCGCGAACTGCTCGCCGCTGAAGCCCTCGACGAAGCGCCCGCCGGCGAGTTCCTCGCGCGCCTCCAGGCGCCGGCACACGTACAGCAAATCGCGCCAGGCCGGCAGGCCGGGCTCGCTTGCCGCCAGCGCGCGGAACAGCACCCCGTAGCGGTCCAGCAAAGCGCGCGCGAGGTATTCACAGCGCGCCCAGTGATCGACGGATCCGGCCTCGCGTCGCACCGCCGCCCAGCGCCCCGCCTCTTCCAGACCCGGGGTCGGATAGCCGCGCTTGCGGTAGCGGGCCCGCCGCTGCCGATCGCGCAGCCGGATCGCCAGGTGGCGGATCCCCTGAAACGAGTCCGAGGCGATCAGCCCGGCCGCGACCAGCTCCGCCAGGCCCTGTTCCAACTGCGCCTCGAGCAGGCCGGTCTCGGCCGCCAGCTCACCGCTGAAGCTGGCCCCTCGCCGGTTGAGCAACTCGAGCAGTCGGCCCGCGTTGGCCGACAGCGACGGCGGGTCGGACGGCTCCGGCGGCAACCAGTGGATCAGCCCCTCGCGCCTGAGGATCGCAATCGGCGTCTGCCCGAGCACCGCCGCGCCGCCGCCGTTGGCCTCGGGCGGCCGCAGCCGCACCCACGCGTAGCGGCCACCGGCGCACAGTTCGTCCAGCCAGTGGGCGTGGTAGGTCTGCATACGCCCGGGCAGGATGTCGCCCTCCCAGGCGCGAGCCGGTGCGGCGGCCCCCTGCAGGCGCTCGAGCACCTGTTCCAGGCTGGCGCGACCGGCGCCCTCGCGCGCCATCATGCCGTGCCAGCGGAACAGAAACTGCATGAAGCGGGCCGGGCTCACGGGTTGGAAGCGCTTGCGTCGGCCGCGCAGCGTGGCCTGGTGAATGCGCGCCAGCAGGCGCCGGTTGCACCACTGCTCGGCCGTACCCTCGAACCGCCCGCGAACCGCCATGCCCTCGGTTTCCAGCGCCACCAGCGCGATCCCAATGTCGCCGGCCGGCTGCGCGAACTGGGCCTGCAGATCGGACACGCTGACCGGGCCCAGCACCTCGAGCCGGCTGCGCAGGAGCTCGAGCAACGCCGCGTCCGGCGCCGGGAGCGCGGCCATCGGCGCGGGAAGACCGGCCCGGTCCAGGTCCGGATACAGCGCCAGCACCTCGTGCAGCCGTTCGGTCGCGACCCACAGCGTCCGCTCGGGGGTCGGGCGCACCCGCGCCGCACGCCCGGCCTTGGCCAGGCCGCTCAACAGCGCCGGCCAGCCGAACAGCCCGTCGTCGGACTCCTGGGCGTCGACCTCGTCGCCGGTCAGGAACCCGGCCACCAGCAGCGCGTCGTGCAGTTCGTCTTCGTCACGGGCGTCGACCCAGGCCTGCCGCCGCACCTCCGCGATGACCTCCGGGTCCAGCGTTGCCAGCGAACCGGCCTCGGCCAGGCTCAGATTCGGGAGCGAGCGGACGTTGGCAGTGCGCCGTTCTTCGGCGGCGCCGTCGTCGAGGAACGCGTAGGGGCGGGCGTTGAGGATTTCCTGGGCCAGCGGCGAGGGATGGACCAGGTCGCGGGTCTCCACCCGAACCTCGCCCGCGGCGATGTCGGCCAGCAGCCGTTCGAGCCCCTCGACGTCCATGACCTCGTGCAGGCAGTCGTCGATCGCCTGGCGCACCAGCGGGTGGTCGGGGATCTCGCGCGCCCCGCCGCCCAGATTCTCCTGGCAGGCGAGCTGGTCGGGAAACACGACCGCGACCAGGTCCTCGGCGTCGCTGCGCTGGAACTGGGGGGGTCGCTTGCCGACCGACGACATGCGCCGGACCGCCAGGCTCACGGTCGCGGCCCAGCGCCAGCGGGTGGCAAACATCGGCGCGTCCAGCAGCGCCTGTATCAGCACCTCGCGCACGCTGTCCGCGTTCAGATAGCCGATCACCTCGTCCAGCGGAAAGCTGTGGGTCGGTCCCAGCGACAGCACCAGCGAGTCCTCCATCGCCGCGGCCTGCAGCTCGAAATTGAACTTGCGGCAAAAACGCTTGCGCAAGCTCAGGCCCAGGGCCCGGTTCAGCCGCGAGCCGTAGGGCGCGTGCAGCACCAGATGCATGTCCGAGGTCTCGTCGAAGAAGCGCT
>JBFGYD010000056.1:0-9363 GCA_041587615.1 Lysobacterales bacterium | reverse complement strand
GGCTTTGGATGCCGGCGGTTTTGAGCACGCCGCTGTGTTCCAAAGCGATCAGTTTCAACATCAGTTGGCGCAGTGGCTCGGAGACCGAGACGACCTCCGGCGACGTCGAGTCCGGGTGCCCGCGGGAGCGCGGTTCTTTGATGTTGTAGGCAATCGCCGCGTGGTCGTCGTGCATATAGCCTTTTTCGTACTGCAGCCACTCGACCCGGACGCCGGTGGCGCTGGCGATGGTCAGCACATCCTCGGCGCTTGGTTTGCGCTTGTCGGTCTCGTAATTTCCGATTCTGCCCTGGCCGTTCCTCCAGCCGCAGCGCAACGCCAGCTCCTCCTGGCTGACCTTCGCGCCAAGCACCGCGGACAGGTATTCTCGCGCCTTGCGGATTCGTTCGCCGAGTGTCATCGGCCAACCGTATAACAACGGCCGTGATGAACAAAACGACAATATGACCTAAAATCAATCACGCATCGTTATTAGTGCGAAACAATTCTGGCTTCGAACCCGCATGCCGATGCTGTTCCGGCCCGCCCGGAGCCACCGGGTTTCGTGCTATAACGACGTAGACCGGATTCTTCGCGCTGGACAGGGGGCCCCGATGTATTTCGAAGTGAAACACCCGTGCGTCGAGCACAAGATGGCGCTGCTGCGCGATCGCGAGACCGGGCACAAGAGATTTCGGGAACTCGCCACCGAAATCACGATGTTCGTTTGCTACGAGGCGCTAAAGAACGTGGCCTTGAAGCAGGTCTGGGTGCGCACCCCGGTGGCGGACGCATCATGCCGGATCATCGCCAACGATTTGGTCGTGGTGCCGGTCCTGCGCGCCGGCGTGGGCATGCTGGACGGAATACTGGGTCTGGTGCCTACCGCGCGCGTTGGTTTCATGGGGCTCTACCGAGACGAGGAAACCAAGATCCCGGTCGAGTACTACCAGAAGCTGCCGCGGGTCTCGGAAAACGCGCTCTACATGGTGGTCGATCCGATGGTGGCCACCGGCGGCACCGTGGTCGCGACGTTGGAACTGCTGCGCCAGCGCGGGGTTCGCAACGCGGTGGTGATCTGCATCCTGACCTGCCCCGAGGGCATCGCGGCGGTCGAGAAGGCGCACCCGGAGGTGCCGATTTACGCCGCCGCGGTCGACGAAGGTCTCAATGAGCGCAAGTACATCGTGCCCGGTCTGGGCGACGCGGGCGACCGGTTGTATGGGACCCTATAGGCTTGCCTTCGACCTCTGGAGGACGGCAAAGACCCGGGCCGCTCCTTTCGCTTCGCGAAAACCGCAACCCGGACTTTGCCTGCTTCATTGTGGGGAAGGGCTTCGGTAAGGGTGCATCCGACCTCTGTAGGACGGCAAACTGACAGCTGGGCATGCCTCGGAATCGTGGCTGCGTGGGTCCGGACCGAAACCGGCGCTTCTTTGCCCTGGCAAAAAAGCGGGGGCACTATCGGTGCTCACTCCGCCCCGATGAAGCAGGGCCAAGGCAGATTGCGGTTTCGCCGTAAGCAGGCCAAGGCGAGCATGGCGGTTTTCGGCACGGGCGACGGCACCGCCGAGCCACTTCTTTGCCTGCGGCAAAACCGTAACTCGGCTTGTACCTGCCCTGCCGAAAGAAGCCTTGCGAGAACGGCCGTCGCGTGAAGAAGCGTTTTGACTTGGCCCGTCCTCGGCTGAACGGAGGCGCCGCGCTAGGCCCCCCAGCCGCACACGCGTTCTTCGTTCTGCTCGTCCAGCCAGGCTGTGAGCGGCGCGAAGTAATCGAGAATCGCGGTTGCGTCCATGTCCGGGGAACCGGTCAGCATCTCGAGGGCCTCGGGCCACGGCCGCGAAGACCCCATCTCCAGCATTTGGTTCAGGCGTCGGCCGACCTCTTCGTTGGCGTAGATCGAGCAGCGGTGCAGCGGGCCCTGGTAGTCGGCGATCCCGCACAGCGCACGGTGGAACTGAAACTGCAGTATGTGGGCCAGGAAATAACGCGAGTACGGCGTATTGGCCGGGATGTGGTATTTGGCACCGGGGTCGAAGTCGGCCTCGCTGCGCTCGACCGGGGGCGCGATGCCCTGATAGCGGGTGCGCAGCTCCCACCAGTCGGCGTTGTAGCGCTCGGGCGGGGTCTGGCCGCTGAACACCTGCCAGCGCCAGCGATCGACCAGCAGTCCGAACGGCAGGAACGCGACCCGGTCCAGCGCCCGTTCCAGCAAGAGGCCTAAGTCCTTGGACGCGTCGGGAATCTCGTCGATCAGGCCGATGCGCTTCAGATAATCCGGGGTCACCGACAGCGCGATGGTGTCTCCGATGGCCTCGTGGAAGCCATCGTTGGCGCTGTTGCGGTACAGCAGCGGCTGTTCGTTGTAAGCGCGCTGGTAAAAATTGTGCCCCAGCTCGTGGTGGATCGTGGTGAAGTCATCGGCGGTCTTCTGGATGCACATCTTGATCCGCAGGTCGTCCTTCTGGTCGATGTTCCAGGCGCTGGCGTGGCAGACCACTTCGCGGTCGCGCGGCTTGACGAACAGCGAGCGGGACCAGAACGTCTCCGGCAGCGGCTCGAAGCCGAGCGCGCCGAAAAACGCCTCCGCGGCCCTGACCATGTCGACCTCGCTCATGCCGCTGGCTTCGATCCGGGCGTCGAGGTCGTAGCCGGGATCGGCATTCGAGGGCGCGACCAGGTCGTAGACGTTGCCCCACTGCTGGGCCCACATGTTGCCCAGCAGGTGCGCCGGGATCGGCTGCCCTGCGGGCACGACGTCGTCGCCGTAGCGGTCGGCCAGACGGGCCCGCACGTGGCAGTGGAGGGCGTCGTAAAGGGGCCTGACCTGGTCCCACAGGCGATCCAGCTCGGTCGCGAACGCGTCGGCCGGCATGTCGTAATTGGAGCGCCACAGGGCGCCGACGTCCGGATAACCCAGGTTCTGCGCCCCCTCGTTGGCGATGGTCACCATCCGCGCATAGGAGTCCTTCATCGGCGGCGCGACCCGGCGCCAGCCCACCCACAGCTCGCGCAGCAGATCCGGGTCGCGCTCGCGCGCGAGCGTCAAGGTCAGGTCGTTCAGGCTCAGGCAGTCGCCGTCGGCCCGGCAGTATTCACCGCGACCGTAGCGGCCGCTGAGTTCGCTGGTGATTTGCGCCAGTTCCTTGGTCTTGGCCGGATCGGGCGGCGCCGGCAGGGTCAGCGCGAGCTTCAACGCGTTGAGCTTGCGGCGCAGGTCGCCGTCCAGTTCCAAATCGTTGAAACGAGCCGCCTCGCCGGCCAGACGCACCGAACCCGCGGTCAGCAGTTCGCGTTTGCCGGCGGCGATCGTTTCGGTATCGCTGGTGATGAAATTCTGCTGCACCCATTCCGCCCGCTCCGCGTCGACGGCCAGGCGCTCCAGCTCGGCCTCCGCGGCGGCCAGAAACTCCCGCGCCTCGGTGACCGTCGGCGTCGATGCCGCCGTTGGCGGGTCGCCGCCGGCGGCAGTCGCGGCGGATCGGTCTCCCGAGTCGCACGCCGTGAGCAGCAGCGCGAGGCCCGCGGCCGTGGCGCACCGGCCCCACGCTCCGCGGTGTAATCCATGACCGTGGTCGGCATGCCCGGGTTGGATCATCGTTGTCTCCCTGTTGCGCCGGCCGGGCGGCGATTAAAGTGGGGGCGAAGTATAACGGAGCCGCCAGCCCCATGTATTTAGAAACGCCGCTGATCCGGCACCAATCCGAGCGCCTTCCGCCGGAGGCCGAGGTGTGGCTCAAAATGGAGTGCGACCAGCCGGTCGGTTCGTTCAAGATCCGCGGAATCGGGCGTCTGTGCCGGCTGGCTGCCGAGGGTGGCGCCGACTCGCTGGTGTCCTCCTCCGGCGGCAATGCCGGCCTCGCCGTCGCCTATGCCGCGCGGGTCCTGGGGGTCAGGTGTCGGGTCGTGGTCCCCCAGTCGACCGCGCCCCTGATGCGCGAACGGATTCGGGCGCTGGGCGCCGAGGTGCAGGTCCAAGGCGCGGCGTGGGACGAGGCGGACGCGCACGCGCGACAGCTCTGCGCGCGACCCGAGGATGCATACATTCCGCCGTTCGATCACCCGGAGATCTGGCGCGGACACGCGCCGTTGATCCACGAGTGCGCGAGCGTCGGCCCGCGACCGGACGGGGTGGTGGTGGCGGTCGGCGGCGGCGGGTTGATGTGCGGCGTGCTGGCCGGGATGCACCAGGTCGGCTGGCGAGACGTTCCCCTTTACGCGGTCGAGACAAACGGGGCCGCGTCGCTTCGCGCGGCCATCGAGCACGGCGCACCGGTGACCTTGCCGGCGATCGAATCCATTGCCATCACGCTCGGGGCGCGCCGGGTCGCCGACGAGGCGTTCGCCTGGACCCGGCGCCATCGGGTCGAAAGCCTGGTTGTGACCGACCGGCAGGCGGTGGCGGCCTGCGTGGACTTCGCCGACGAGGCGCGGCGCCTGGTGGAGCCGGCGTGCGGCGCGGCCCTGGCGGCGGTCTACGAAGGTCTGGTGCCCGTGAGGCGGGCGCTGGTGGTCGTATGCGGTGGTGCCGGCGTCACGCTGCAAATGCTCGACCGGTGGCGGCAGGAGTGGGCCTGAGCCACCCAAAGAAACGACCCAAACAGTGGCAATGTTGCGCGAAACGCATACCATTCGCGGTCTGATGCATACTTCCGGCAGTTGCAATGCCCGCGCGGCAAGACGTTAATCTGCGACTCCGAATCATGAGAATCGATCGACGATGACGCTGACTCACTTATCTCTCGGCAACCCGGTGGCGGTCATCGTGGGCTGCATTCTGGTCGTCGTGTTCGGCGCGATCAGCCTGTTTCGGCTGCCCGTTCAGCTCACCCCGGAGGTCGAACGCCCGATCATCACGGTCAGCACGAGCTGGCGGGCGTCGGCCCCGCAGGAGGTGGAATCCGAGATCATCGAGCCGCAGGAAGACGTGCTGCGTGGACTCCCCGGCGCGCGCAAGATCACCTCCTCGGCCAGTCGGGGCAACGGCTCGATCACGATCGAATTCGACATCGACACCGACATGAGCCGGGCCCTGATCGACGTCATGAACCGGCTCAACCAGGTGCCGCGCTATCCGGTGGACGCCAACGAGCCCACGATCGCGGTCGGCGGCAACCAGTTCGGCGACGTGATCGCGTGGTTTTCGATCCGTCCGGCCGAGGACAATCCGCGTCCGATCGTCACCTACCAGGACTTCGTCGACGAGGTCATTCGACCCCGTATCGAGCGCATTCAGGGGGTCGCGTCCAGCGGCGCGTTCGGCGGACGCCGCTATGAGGTCCGGATCACGTTCGATCCTTACAAGGCGGCCAACATCGGCATCGACCTGACCGGCATTTCCGCCGAGCTGGGCTCCAACGCCGACGTGTCGGCTGGCTTTACCGAAGTCGGCCGGCGCCAGTACACGGTGCGCTTTTCAGGCAAGTACGACGTGGCCGATCTGGGCGAACTGGTGCTCGAGTGGCGCCAGGGCCGGCCGGTAAAGCTCAAGGACATTGCCACCGTCGAGCTGACCATGCAGGACCGGGTCACGGTGCTGAGCCAGAACGGCGGACCGTCGATCGCGATGAACGTGGTGCCCGAATCGGGGGTCAACGTGCTCGAGGTCATGAACGACCTGAAGGAGACCGTGGCCGAGATGGAGCGGACCGTGATCGGCGACGCCGGATTGACCATCTTCCAGATGTACGACGAGACGATCTACATCAAGGCCGCGGTCAAGATGGTGCGCAACAACCTGTTCCTCGGGATCGCGCTGGCGATCGGGGTGCTGTGGTGGTTCCTGCGCAAATTCCGGGCCACGCTGATGGTCGCGCTGGCCATTCCGCTGTGCCTGTTCGTGGCTTTCATCGGGCTCGACATCCTCGGTCGCACGCTGAACATCATCTCGCTGGCGGGGCTCGCGTTCGCCACCGGCATGGTGCTGGACGCGGCGATCGTCGTGCTCGAGAACATCTTTCGCCAGCGCGAGCAGGGTCTCGAGCCCAAGGCCGGGGCCGAACGCGGCACCCGGCAGGTCTGGGGGGCGCTGGTGGCCTCGACCGCGACCACGGTCGCGATTTTTCTGCCGGTGGTGTTCCTGAAAGACGAGGCGGGCCAGCTTTTCAGCGATCTGGCGATCACCATTTCGGTCGCGGTGACCGCTTCGCTGCTGGTTGCAATCACGGTGCTGCCCACGGCGGCGGCCAACTGGCTCGGGCGTGAAAAGCTGGAGGATCTGCACCGAAGCTGGTGGCGCTGGATCACGGACCACATCATGACCGCCACCTCCACCCCGCGCCGGCGGCTGGCCTGGATCGGCGGATTGACCACGCTGCCGGTGGCGCTGATGGTGCTGCTGCTGCCCACCGCCGACTACCTGCCCGAGGGCAAACAGAATTTTTTCTTCGGTTTTCTCCGCACGCCGCCCGGCATGGGCGTGGACACCGCCGAGAAAGAGCTGACCCAGGTGCTGGACCAGCGGCTGGTCGAATACCTCGATCCCGACGCCGACCCCGGACTGCGCGGCTATTTCCTGGGTTTTTTCGGCAGCCAGGGATTTTTCGGCGGCTCAGCGGCCGAAGACGACCAGATGGAAGCGCTGCTGGGCGAGATCAACGGCAAGGTCGTGCAGGGCTTTCCGGATACGTTCGCGTTTGCCACCCGGGCGGCGATCTTCGGCGGCTCTAGGGGCGGGCGTCGGATCGACATGGACCTGCAGGCCGAGGAGTTCGAGTCGCTGCTGGCCGCCGGGCAGGTCGGATTTCAAGCGATCAGCGAGGCCATTCCCGGCGCGCGGGTCAATCCGCTTCCGGGGCTGGAACTGGGAGAACCGGAGCTCCGGCTGATCCCGAACGACCGCCGGATCGCCGAGGTCGGCTGGAACCGCTCGCGGATGGCCACCGTGGTCCGGGCGCTGGGTGACGGCGCCTTCGTCGGCGAGTATTTCGACGGCAACCGCCGGCTGGACGTGGTGCTGAGGTCGCAGCCGTGGGCCAATCCCGAGGAACTCGCAGCAATGCCGCTGGCCACCGCCAGCGGAGAGATCCAGACCGTCGGCGAGCTGGCGGAGGTGACCCGCACCGCGGGCCCGAGCCAGATCAGGCGCATCGACCGGCGCCGCACCCTGACCCTGCAGGTCACGCCGCCGACCGGGATGCCGCTGACCGATGCGATCGAAGCGCTCGAGGAGCAGGTCGCGCCCGACATGCGCTCGCAATTGCCCGACGGCTCGACGATCTCGTACCGCGGCAGCGCCGAGGCGCTGGCCGAGGCGCTCCAGAGTCTGTCCGGGAGTTTCGTGCTGGCGGTATTGATCCTGTACCTGCTGATCAGCGCGCTGTTTCAGTCGTTTCGGGACTCGCTGCTGGTGGTGCTGGCAATCCCGATGGCCGGCGTGGGCGGGGTGATCTCGCTGCGGCTGGTCGATCTGGCGGTGGGCCAGCCGATGGATTTGCTGACGATGATCGGCTTCGTGATCCTGCTCGGACTGGTGGTCAACAACGCGATCCTGCTGGTGTATCGCGCGCGCGACGGCGAGCGCGAGGGTTTGAATCGTCGCGACGCGGTCGAGAGCGCGGTGCGCCTGCGCCTGCGACCGATCCTGATGAGCACGATGACCAGCGTCTTCGGCATGCTGCCGCTGCTGTTGGTGCCGGGCGCGGGAACCGAGCTCTACCGGGGCCTGGCCGCGGTTATCGTCGGCGGGATGCTGGTCTCGACTCTGTTCACGCTGCTGCTGCTGCCCAGTCTGCTGCGCCTCGGCGAGGAGCGCGAGAAGTCCGCAACCGCACCATCCGGCGCGACCCAGCCGGCGTGAAACCCGGCCCTGAGAGAGGAGTGTCAAGCGTTGTTCAATGATTGCCACCGGCGCCTGATGGTGGCCGGCCTGTGTCTGCTGGGCCTGGCCGCAAGCGCCGTCGCGCAGCCGGGCGGCCGTCCCGCCCCGGTGCGGGTCGCGGTCGCCGACCTTACAACCATATCGCCGACCCTGGTGGTCCCGGCCACCGTGGTCAGCCGCAACGACGCGCGCATTGCCGCCGAAGTCAGCGGCGTCCTCGAGTGGGTCGCTGATGTCGGCCAGCGCTTCGCCGCCGGCGAGACGGTGGCCGAGATCGAGAACACCTCCCTCAAATTGCGGCGCCCGGAGCTGGAGGCCGAAATCGCCCAGCAGCAGGCGCGCGCGGACTTTCTGCGCAGCGAGGAGGACCGCCTGGCGCGGTTGGCGACGCAGAACAACGCGGCCAAGAACCAGCTCGAGGAAACCCGCTCCGATCGGCTGGTTGCCGAGAGCGAGATCAATGCGGCGCAGGCGCGGCTGGCGCAGCTCGATTTTCAGCTCGACCGAACCCGGATCAAGGCCCCATTCGACGGCGTGGTGGTCGCGCGGGCGCAGCAGGCCGGCGAACTGGTCGCGCCGGGCACCGTGGTGGTGCGGATGGTCAACCCGAACCGGCTCGAATTGATCGCCCGAGCGCCGCTGGACTATCTGTCGTTTCTGAGCGTCGGCGACGAGCTGGAATTTAGCGCCGCGGGCCGTAATTACCGGGGACCGGTGCGCACGCTGGTCGCCGTCGGCGACGAAAACACCCACCAGTTCGAGGTCCGCGTCGATGTCGCCGAGCCGACCCTGCCCGTCGGTCAGACCGCGCGCCTGAACGTGCCGACCGCGGTCGCGCGCGAGGTGCTGGCGGTGCCGAGAGACGCCCTGGTGCTGCGCCCGGACGGCATCTCGGTGTTCGTCATCGACGATGAAATGGCGGCCGCGCAGGTGACGGTCAGCACCGGCCTGGCGGCGGGCGACCTGATCGAGGTGGTCGGCGCGGTCGAGCCCGGTGACCAGGTCGTCGTGCGCGGCAACGAACGCCTGCGGACCGGCCAGATCGTGACGATCCTGAACCCGTCCGGCCAGGCGCCCCAGGCGGCCACCGCTGGACAGTAGCCCGCATGTTGTATGCATTTCACCGGGCGTTGTCTTTCTACTGAGCTGAATCAGGTGAACTTCGCCGGGCCTTGACATGGAGAAGGTGGCCAACGAAGCCCATGCCACCGGAGGGTCAGCCGGTCTAAGCCAGCGGCTGCTGCTGATCCGCCCCGAGGAGCGGGCCCCGGTGGCCTGGTCCTTCGCCTATTTCTTCTGTCTGCTGTTCGCCTACTTCATGCTGCGGCCGATCCGCGAGACCATGGCAGTGACCAGCGGCGCCGATACCGTGCCGTACCTGTTCACCGGCACGCTGGTGGTGATGGTGCTGGTCGTGCCGGTGTTCGGCTGGCTGGTTGCGAGGCTGCCGAAGCCGGTGTTTCTGCCGCTGGTCTATCTGTTTTTCATCGCCAACCTCGGTATCTTTTATGTGCTCCTGTCCAGCGCCGAGGCGACGATCTGGACCGCGCGTGCGTTTTTCG
>JBFGYD010000055.1:0-9386 GCA_041587615.1 Lysobacterales bacterium | reverse complement strand
GAGTGATGGTGCCGTATTCCTCCAGCAGCGCCGCCCAGCCCGACAGGGCGCCGGGTATCGTAATCGACTTTGCGCCCGTCTCCGGCACGCTTCCGCCCAGTGCCTCTCGAGTCATCAACGCCCCGGCTCGGCCACTCCCATTGATGCCCACCAGTCGTTGTTCACGTTCAGACCACAGGATCGCGAACATATCTCCGCCCAATCCCGTCATGTAGGGTTCGACCACGTTCAACACTGCCGCGGCGGTAATGGCTGCATCGACGGCGTTCCCTCCTCGCTGGAGGACCTGCAGACCGGCCTGACTGGCAAGGGGTTGGCTCGTTGCCACGACCCCATGCGGGGCGTAAACAGCGTCGGCGGCGGAATTCTGCACGACCGGACCCAGGGCCACTCGAAAAGTCAATCCCGCCACCGTCGCAACGATCACGGTCCCGAGAAGCAACAACGCGGTCCAACCCAGGAGTCGTTTTGCCTTCATAGCCGTTGCCCCGTGCCCGAAAGTCTCCGCTTCAGTGCCCCGCTGCGCCAGGCGGCAAGCCCGCCGGCATCTGCGCGCTTGCCGGTGCTAAATCTCTAGCGGATCCGCTAGGAGCCCGGCCGGCCTTTCGAGCAGAAGGGCCAACAGGCTCTTACTCGCGCCGTGCATCGGGTCATGAAACGACCGCCAGGCACAGACTTCGATGCAAATTCGCGCGATGCTAGGCACGCGCCGCGTAATAACCTGATACGACTGGATCGTTGCCAACGCGTTCCTGGTGTTCGATCAGGCTCGGCGCAAGCCGGTCGATCAGGTCGGTTGGCACGTGATCGAGGGTTCCGCTGCGCAATGACCGGACCTGCATGTAGACCTTCAGATCCGCGACCGTGAATCGGCCGTCGGCGAAAAACTCTCCACCGCCGCGTGCCAGCAGGTCTGCGAAACCCTTGACGAACGTCGTTATCCAGCCGTCGACCAGCTTTTCGCGCGCTTGCTTGAGTTCTTTACCCTCGAGGCCGAAGGTGTGTACAACCTGGTGCAACAAGTCTTCGACCGCGTCCATCGCCTCGTCGCAATACAAAGCCTGCAGGTCATCCTCGGGGTACAAACCTGCCAACTTGCCCACGTAGCGCAGCATCGAGTTCGATTGCGTCACCTCGATGCCGTCAATTTCGAGCACCGGTGCGCAGGTAAACCGCATCGCAGATCGCGTTTTCATAAACTCTTCGAAGGAAATTCGATGATCCTCGAAGTTGATGCCGGCGGCGTGAAACGCGATTCGGACTGGTTCGCCGCGCCCTCCGTCAAAGTCGAAATAGGTCAGTTTGTAATGGGGCATGAAGGTACTCCTCAAAATGGGGCTCGGACTAATTTTGGCGACAACACCGACAGATAGTGTGACACCGGTGGCCGCGTTGGCGCCAGTGGGAACGACGGCTGTGCACGCTGAGCAGACAATTCGCGGAACCAGATCAAAAAAAACTGCTGCACCTTTCGGTAGACTTGTGGCTGATGACGAAACCGCTTAGACGGACCGCGATCCGCTCCGGTCGGGGGCTGTGGGTTGTGCTCGGACTGATCATTGCGGCCGTATTCGCGGTCGACCTGCTGCTTCCGTTGGGAGTCGCCGCGGGCGTTCCGTACATCGTTCCCGTTTTGCTCTCGCGGCGTTCTCCCGCTCGCCGGGTCACGCTCGTCGTGGCGATCATCTGCACCCTCCTGACGGTGGCCGGTTACTTCATGTCGCTGCCGTCCGGCATACACTGGATGGTCCTGGCCAACCGAGGACTGGCGATCGGCGCCATTTGGGCCTGCGCGTTTTTGCTGCTCGAGCGCAAGCGTGTCGGAGAGGCGCTGCGTGAAACTGGCGTTCGGCTTCGGGCGATCTTCGAGACCACGCCCGACGGCATCATCGTGATCGCCGAAAACGGTCGGATCGAATCGGTGAACGTCGGGGCAACGAAGCTGTTCGGGTACCGCGGGGAAGAACTTGTCGGGCAGAACGTCGCGGTGCTGATGCCCTCCCCCCACGCCGAGCGGCACGACGCCTACCTCGCCCGCTACCGTGCCACCGGAGAAAAGCGCATCATCGGCCACGGGCGCGAAGTCGTCGGCAAGAAAAAGGACGGAACCCAGTTCCCGTTTTACCTCGCCGTGGGCGAGATTGACGTCGGCGGGCGGCGCTCTTTCACTGGCGTGCTGCACGATCTCACCGAGCGGCGCAGCATCGAGAAGGACAGCCTCGAAGACCCGCTGACGGGACTGGCGAACCGCCGGGCGTTCGATCGGCTGCTGTCCGCGGCGCTGTCCCGCGGCACGACGTCGCTCTTGTTCATCGACGTGGATCGCCTCAAGGCCATCAACGACAGCTTCGGGCACGTTTGCGGCGACGAGGCGCTGGCGATGACCGCCGATCGGATTCGCACCGGCCTGAGGTCCACCGAAGCCGGAATCTCGGCCCGGATCGGCGGCGACGAATTCGCGGTTATTCTCCCCAACACCGAACGCGCGACCGCGCAACGCATCGGCGAACGCTTGTTCGAGGCGATCCACCCGGCGCTGACGGAGATCGATGCACGATCGGGGGTTTCGATCGGCGTGGCCAGCGCCTCGCGGGGCGCGCTGCCGTCGGAGCTGCTGCGGCGGGCCGACCAGGCGCTGTATCGAGCCAAGAAGCGCCGCGGCCGGGTCAGCGCGTAGCTGATGAACAGGCCGGCTGCCGGCCGGGCTCGGGGTGTTTGCTAAGAGGAGCGCCGTCGGGGGCGCCGTGGGTACTCAGGTCATGAAGGCCTTGAGCCACTGCCGCGCCCGATCCCAGTCGCGCTCGACCGTCTTGGGTGAGATTTCCAGGGCTTGTGCGGTTTCCGGAATGGTCAGGCCGGCATAAAAACGGCAGGCCACGACGTCGGTCAGCCGCGGCTCGACGCGGCCAAGTTCTTCGAGTCCTTCTTCCAATGCGAGCACCATTTCGGATCGTTCGCTCGCTGGAAGCTCGAGCCCGTCCAGCGGCACTGCGGCCGTGCCGCCACCCCGTTTGGCGCTGAGTTTGGCGCGAACGTAGTCCACCGTGATCTGGCGCATCGCCCGGGCAGCCACGCGCAGGAAGTGGGCGCGGTCGTGCCAGGCGCTGCCGGTGCGTTCGGTGAGTTTCAGGTAGGCCTCGTTGACCAGCGAGGTGACCGACAGCGTTTCTCCCGGTCGAGCCGATGCGATTCGATGACCGGCCAGCCGACGCAGATCACGGTAAATCAGTTGATAAACCGCCTCGCGCGCCTGCTCATCGGTGCGACTGCGTTTGAGCAGCGCCGTGATTTCCTGGGGGGATTGTCCCACGTCGCTCCAGCCGATTGCCTAGTCCACCGGAGCCTATCGGACCGCACGGCGCTCGGCAATGCGGTTTGCCCGGCACCCGTTTCCGTCCGTAGTATTGCACGCTGAACCGGTTGCCAAGGGTCCTACGATGAGTGAGCGAAACGACCCCCCCAAGCGCCGTGCGCGCTTCGATCCGGACAAGGTCGAGCGGCTGCTCGGCACCGGCGGGGGCCTGCTCGGCGAGCTAACCGTGCTGGCCGAGCAGCGCCTCGAAGACCAGGCCGCGGATCGCTGGCTGGGGATCGAGACCGGGCCATACCGCATCGTCGAATATCTCGACCGCGGCGGCATGTCGTTGGTGTTTCGGGCCGAGCGCTGCGACGGTCAGTTCGAGCAGCAGGTGGCGATCAAGCTGCTGCGCACACCCGATGCGGCCGAACTCGCGCGACGCTTCGAGCGGGAACGGCGCCTGCTGGCTCGTCTCGAGCACCCCGGGATCGCTCGAATCATCGACAGCGGCGTGGCCGCCGACCAGCCATGGATCGCGATGGAACTGGTCGCGGGCCTGCCAATCGATCAGTACTGCGATCGTCAGCGACTGGGCGTCGGCGAACGGCTCGACCTGTTGGTGCGGGTCGCCCGAGCGGTGCAGTTCGCGCACTCCAGGCTGATCGTCCATCGAGATCTGAAACCGAGCAACATCCTGGTCAATGCCGACGGCCAGCCCAAGCTGCTCGACTTCGGCATCGCCAAGGCCCTGCAGAGCGACGGCGGCATGGATCTGACCGGCCAGAGGCTGCTGCTCACGCCGATGTACGCCAGTCCGGAGCAGGTGCTGGGCGAGCCGGTCGGTCTGAGTTCCGACATCTATCAGCTGGGCCTGCTGCTGTACCGGCTGTTGACCGGCCGCAACGCCCAAGATCTGACGACCCCGAGCGTGGCCGAGATCAAATCGGTCGTCGTCGACCAGGATCCGCTCCGCCCCAGTTCGCAGGTCTCGACCACGGGTCGCGCCGACGCCGCGATGGCCGAGCAGATCGCCGAGGCCCGCGCGACGACCCGGGCGCGACTGATCCGGCGTCTGGACGGCGACCTCGATGCGATCGTCCTCAAGTCCCTGGGAAAAGACCCCGAATCACGCTACACCACGGTGCAGGAGTTGATCAGCGATATCGAGGCCTATCGCCAGCGTCGCCCGATCTCGGCCCGACGGGCGGGACGTCTGTATCGGATGAAACGCTTCGCCCAGCGCAACTGGGGCGGCGTCACCGCCGCGGGCCTGGTCGCACTGGCCCTGATCGTCGGGACCCTGCTGGCCTCGCTCGGCATGGTGAGGGCCGAGCGCGCCGAAGCCGCTGCGCAAGACCAGGCCGCGCGGGCGAAGGCGATCTCGGACTTCATGGTCGACGTGTTCGACGCGAGTCGCCCGCGCGTCAGCGGGGATGAATCGCTGACCGCCAAGGCGCTGCTCGAAAACGCGGTCGCCAAGGTCGACGAGGAGCTGGCCGGCCAGCCGCTGCTGCGGGCCACGATGCTGGAGCGCATCGGCGCCGCCCACGCCCAGCTCGGTCTGTACGAGGCGGCGGAGGCGCTGCTCATGCGGGCACTGGCGATTCACGAAGAGCTGGATGAACCGGTCGAGCGAGCCGACGTGGAACATACGCTGGGCCGGCTCTATCTGGACATGCGGCGCACCGACGAGTCGGTCGCACGCTTTCGGGCGGCGCTGGAGGGCCGCCGCAGCGCGCTGGGCGGAGAGCACCCGGATACGATCAGCTCCATTCAGAGCCTTGGACTCGCCCTGGCGCATACCGATTCCATCGACGAAAGCATCGAACACCTGCAAACGGCGCTGGACCGAATGCCGCCGGGGGACTCGCCGGAGCGGAGCGCGGCTCTTAACAACCTGGGCTTCGCGCATCGCCAGGCCGGCAACTCCGAGCCTGCCCTGCCCTTGTATCTCGATGCGATCGAGATGGACAAGCGGCTCGGCAAATCGATCGAAGCGGCCGAGAAGCTCGGTAACGTCGGCATGCTGCACATGGAAGCGGGTCGCTTCGAGCTGGCGAAGGCTCATTTTCGGGATCAGATCGCGACCATGGAGCCGGCTTTCGGGACGGAGCACCCTGATCTGATCACCCCGATCAACAACCTTGCCTTTGTGTTGAACCTGGAGCAGGACTTCGCCCAAGCCCTGCCGCTTTATCGGCGCGCCCAGGCCATCAGCGAAGCGTCGCTGGGCCCGGACCATTGGCACGCGATCATTCTGCGCATCAACATCGCCAACCTGAACGGCAAATCGGGCCGCTACGACGAAGTCCTGGAGGATTACCGGGCAGCCGTCAATGACTTGATTGGCGTCCTCGGTGCCGAGCACTTTTTGTCCAGCCGCGTGCGCGTCGGGCTCGCCGACCTGCTGCTCAGAACCGGCGCGATCGGAGAGGCGAGCGAGCTTTTGAGCGAGAGCGAGCGGCGGCTCACCGAGAGCGTCGGCGCTGAGCATGTCTGGACCGCGCAGGTATTCACGGTCCAGGCGCAGACGCACCTGGAGCGCGGCGCCGGCGAGGCGTCGCTGGCCGCGGCCGAGGCCGCGCTGGCGATCCAGGACGCGGCCGGAAAGCCGGCCGACCCCTACCGGATCCGCGCGCTGAGCGTCAAGGCGGCGGCGCTGAACCAGCTCGGCCGCCAGGCCGAGGCGCGCGACGTGCTCGAGGCCGCGCTGGCGCTGGTCTCCGAGCGCTACGGTAAGGATCACGCGGTCCCGCTGGACCTGGCGCGCCGGCTGTGCGCGGTCGAACTCGATGCCGGCGAAATCGACTCGGCCCGGACGCGTTGTGAGGCCGCACTGATCGGTGTGCGCGAACGCTATCCCGCCGCGGACGCAATCCAGGTCGCCGACGCGACGCTGGCCCGTGCCCTAGTCACGATGCGCGAGGCCGGCTGCGCGAAGGCTCTGGCTGGGCTTTCCGAGGCGCTGCGCGTGGCCGAGGACATCGCTGGCCCCGGCGCGTTCGCCACCTGGCCCTATCGGGTCGCCTACGCCGACTGCCTGAACGACAGCGGGGAGCACGGCGCGGCGCTGGCCCAGGCTCGTCGGGCCGACGAGATCCTGACCCAAAAGCTGACCGGTTCGAGCTGGCAGCGGTGGGTCGTCGACAGCGCGATCGCCGAGTCGATGGGCGGACTCGGCCAGCGCGAACCAGCGCGCGCGCGGATGGACGCGGCTGCCAGCGCGCTGCGCGCCGCCCTGCCGGGCTCTCCCGAACTCGCCCGCCTCGAAGCCCGCGCGGAACGGATGTCGGGCTGAGACGGATCGCTGCATCCCACGACTTTTGTCTCGGGCCCTGAATTGAGCCGATCGGCGCTCCTCACGCGCTGAACCCACCAACCACGCCTCGTTTCCGGCCCGCGGCGGGCTTGCAGGTATCCGAGCCGATGACGAGATCGGCGTTCGTTTTCCGTTCTTCAGAGCAGACCAACGAACGAGCGAGGTTCCCATGCGCACCGGCAACACTCGAAGCCGCCTGTTTCCCGTTCTGCTGGCCCTGCTGGCCTCCCCGGTTGCGGCTCAGGTGCTGCCGCCGCCGATCGTGCACTGGATCGGACCGGAGCCTAGCTGCGATTACGCCACGATCCAGGAGGCCCTGGGCGAGGTCTTCGACTGCGGACCCTCGCTCTGCCCGCCCGGACGCCACGAGCTGCGCCTGTCGGCGAACTACGTCCACGGCGGCCCGATCGAGGTCAGCCGCAGCTTCGACCTGGTCGGCGGCTACGGCGGCGGCTGCGGCACCAGTACCTCCGGACCGCGCACGGTCCTCGACGGCGCCGGCAGCAACGAGTCCCTGATCCGGGTCAACCCGGGCAGCCGCACGATCAACAACCTGTTCGTCAATCTGATGCTGGAGGGCACGACGCCGGGTCCGGTCGCCGGGGGCGTGATCGAGATGCTCCCGGGCGACGCCACGCTGACGCTTAAATCGACCGTCGCGCGCGACGGCGAGGCGGCCTTCGGCGGCGCGGTCTACCTCGCCGGCAACGGCAATAAACTGGTGCTGATCGACTCGTTCATCCAGACCAGCCAGGCGGTCCAGGGCGGCGGCATCTACTGCACCCAGGGCGGGGTGATCGATTTTCAAAGCGGCCGCATCGAGGACAACGTCGCGGTCCTGAACGGCGGCGGCATCCACCTGGAGAACGGCTGCGAACTCGACGGGCGCACACCGGGGGTCGACCGCCAGATCCGGCGCAACGCACTGACCGACATCCAGCGCGGGGAGGGAGGCGGCATCTACGCGCTCGCCTCGCGCATCGAGCTGGGTGCGCTCTACAGCCTGACCCAGATCGAGTCCAATGTCGTGCCGGCCTTCGTGCAGACCGGCGTCGGCTCCAACGGCCTGCCCACCTTCGATCACTACCGGTACGACGAGCCCGGCACCAACCGAGGCGGCGGGGTCCACCTGCAGCACTCCGAGGCCAGCTTCATCAACACCTGGTTCCGGTTCAACGAAGCCGCCGAGGGCGGCGCGATCGCGGCGGTGGGCAGCAGCACGCTGCGGGTCGATCGCTCCAGCGGTCCCTGCGTGGCCGGCGACACCGGCGAGACCCCGCACTGCTCGCTGTTCCAGGAGAACCGGGCGCGCGGCGGCAAGGACCCCGAGGGCGACGAGGGCGGCGACGGCGCGGTGCTGCTGGCGGTCCACGACGCCGGCCTGCGGCCGACGGTCGAGATCCATCGCAGCCTGTGGACCGGCAACGCGGCGGGCTGTTTCGACGCCACCGAGCCGGACTTCGAGGGCGAGTGCGACCTCGGCGGATTCACTCCAAACACCTACGAGTTCAGCACGACCAACATGCTGCGCGCCGACTCGACCGACCGACTGGTCGTGGCCGGCAACCTGATCTCGGGCAACAGCATCGGCGACGACGAGGACTGCACCAGAGTCACCGACTGCGACAAAATCGGTTCTTACTTCAGTCTCAGCTCGGACGGGACGTTCAGCGAGAACACGATCACCGGAAATCTCGATGCCGATTTTTTATTCCTTGTAATTCCCGAAAACGTCTTGAACAACATCATCGTCGACCCGGCAGTCGACCGGGGCGTATTCAGCTCTAGCGAAATCAGTAGCTGCAACCTCTCCAATTTCGCCACCGAGCTTAACTTACGGACCGACTCGGCGCCGATCAGCAACGTCGACCTCGACCCGCTGTTCCTCGACCCCGCCAGCGGCGACTACCGGCTCATGGCGCCCGACTCCCCCGCGATCGATCGCTGCGACGACGCCGGCGGCCAAATCACGTCGACCTACGACATCCTCGGCAATCCCCGGCCGCTGAACGTCGCGGGCTTGAGCAACGGTCCCGGCCAGCGCGACGCCGGCGCCTTCGAGGCGCTGCCGGCCGGCTTCGTCGACACCACCACCGACCTGGTCGTGGACATCCGCTCCGCGCTGCCGAAGACCGCGGCCCTCAGCCAGGCCCACGACTTCTTCGTCGAGGTCACGAACGCCGGCCGCAACGAGGTCGGCGCGCTGACGGTCCACTTGGACCCGGGATTCGGCCCGCTCGAGTCGCTGACCGGCGCGCGGGCGCCCGACGGCATGGGCGGCCTGGTCCAGATCTGGGACTGCGTACGCTCAACGTTTCGCTGCACCTACGTCGGCGCGGGTTTGGACGTCGGCGTCAGCACCACCGTGATCACCGCCAGGGTCTCGTACGACTTCCAGGGCGCCAGGACCGTGACCGCGACGGTGTCGATGGACGATCCCGCGCTGACCGAACTGACGCCGGCGAACAATTCGGACAGCGACACGGTCACGGTCGGGCCGGGCGCCGATCTGAAGATCGAAATCGTCGCGATCCCGCCTGGCCGGGTCGCGATCGGCCAAGCGCAGAGCTTCACCGTCGCGATCCACAACAACGGCCCGGAGGTGGCCGACGGCGTGAGCGTCGAGCTAGGGGCCTTTGGAGGTGAAATCGAGCCGGTGGCCTCGCTGGGATCTACGGACTGGACCTGCGACACCGCCACCGGTATGTGCACGCTGGACCGTTCGTTGGACGTGCTGGCCAACGAACCCGGCGGCCTGCCGAGCCTGTT
>JBFGYD010000054.1:0-9412 GCA_041587615.1 Lysobacterales bacterium | reverse complement strand
TGCCGCATCTGATCTGGCAGCCCAGTGACCTGGAAGAAAACCTGCCGGGCATCGCGCTGTGGGTCGACGAGGCAGAATTGCCCAACCTGCGTTCCCCCGTGGCGCTGGACGTGACCCGCTCCGACTGGCCGATTACCGATCCAGTCGCGGTGTTTTCCGCCAACACCGTCCATATCATGGCCTGGAAGCAGGTCGAGGCCATGTTCGCCGGCGTCGCCGCGCGGCTGCCGGCCGCGGGGCGGTTTGTCCTCTACGGCCCGTTCAACATCGGCGGCGAATTCACCTCGGAAGGCAATCGCCAACTCGATGCCTGGGCCCGCGCCAGCTTTCCAGGCGGCGGCATTCGCGACCTCGAAGCCACCGTAGCACTGGCCGCCAACCACGCGCTGGAACATCTGGCGGACGTGCCGATGCCAGCCAACAACCGCCTCCAGGTCTTTCAACAAAAAAAGGGGCCAGGTTCATTTTTCGGCCGCTAAACAGAAAAAGAACCACACAGAAAAGGGGCCACACAGAAAAGGGGCCAGGTTCATTATTCGGACGGACGCCCGACTAGAAAAATGAACCTGGCCCCTTTTTTGCGGGCCCCTTTTTTTGGGCCTGGCCCTTTTGTTCGCAGAAAACTTGGTGCACTCGGTCTTGTTTTTGCGCACAAGGTAACAAGAGCGCATCAACAATTGCCGCTATACTCAGGACGCCGTAGCTATGACGGAGAATGCCCTAAATGAGCAGACTAATCGCTGTGGCGCTAATCGCCATGGCATCAGCGGCTTCGGTGGCCCAGGACGTGAAGCAGGAATATCGTTTCGGCTTGCATGAGCCAGGGTTTCTGGAGCGGTACTCTGAATCGACCATGGCCACGGTCGTCCCGGTGCAGACCGTATCCCTTTCGCCGAGCGAGCTTGGTGCTTTGCGCAAGGCTAAATTCGGGCAGAGCGTTGGCTTGCCGTCGTTTTCATTGGGCCTTTCGAAGCGGGCACAGCTTCAATTCCGCCGAATCGCGCTTTACGACCGAGACTCACGGGTGCGAGTGCTCGGGTCCCGCGGAACGACCTACATGAAGCCGAGCAACCGGGCGTTTTTCTTGGCAGTCGACGGAGCAGCGAGCGCCGGATTTTCGCTGAACCGCGATACCGGAGAAGTGCGGGGCCTGCTGACGGAGGGCGAGGAAACGATCCAGTTCAGAAGCTCGCGCACAAAAGAGGCCAAGAACGAGCTCACATTCACCCGAATCAAGGACACCCACAAAGACGCGGTCTTCAGTTGTGAGGTCGATCAGCAGGCGCAGCGTGCTTTCGACAGCCTTCGCGCTCCGGCGCTGCCGTACGGCTCGTTGAACGCGACCCGCAAGGGCACCCTGCTTTATCAGACCACGATCGCCGTGGACACGGACAACGAGTTCCTGTTCAACAAGTTCAACAACAATGACGCTGATGCTCAGACTTGGATTGAGGATCTGTTTCTGAACATGAACACGATCTTCGAGCGCGATCTGAACATGCGGCTACTGATTGGCGACGTCATGCTTCGAGTCGACGACGACGGCACGCCCGATTTCAACCAGGACCCGTATGGAGACAATGACGGCCTGACCGAATTCGGTCTTTACTGGCAGCAAAACCTGACCGGCATCGACCGGGACTTCGCCATGATGCTGAGCAACAAGGGCGTGTCCGAACTGTCTTTTTCGGGGGTGGCCTGGGTCGAGGCGTATTGCATCAACATCGAGGTCTTTCCGGGATCGGGCTTCGGCAGCTTCAGCTTCAACCGGATCGGAACCAACCCCTTGATCGATCCGGCTTTCACCTCCGGCGGGATCGGCCACGAACTCGGCCATAACCTGGGTTCTCTGCACACCCATTGCGAGATGCTGGCTGCCGGCGGCACGGACTGGGTGGATCACTGTTACAACGAGGCCACGGGTGCTTTTCCGATGCAGACGCCCGACCCGGGCTGCTATCAAGGTGCGACAGAATGTCCGGCGGACGGCGTGGGTTCGCTGATGAGCTACTGCCATGCGCCGCCGGAGGGTTTCGACAACTTCGGACCGGGCATGGATGGGATCGAAAACGGGCCGCCGGCTTCGCCGTCCTGCACCAACAGTGACGTCATGGACCCGCTGATCATCGGCAAGCTGAGCGGACTCATCGCGGATAACAACCCGAGCTGCATTGCCGATTTCGGTGTGGTCCAGCCGATATTCGCGTCCGGCTTCGAGGACGGCGAATAGCCCGCCGATCGGCAGTCGAACGTCGATTCTTGCGCCGCAACGGCCAGCCTGGAGCCGTTCTTCTTCAGCGGAGACGCACTGGTATGCTTCCCGAATGAGCTTCGAGTTGTCCATCGATCCCCAGCTGCCCAAGCCCGAGCATTATCGGGCCCTGGCCGAACAGGCTCGGGCGCTGCTGGCCGGTGAGAGCGATCGGGTCGCCAACGCGGCCAACCTGGCGGCGCTGGTCTACGCGGCGCTGCCCGAGGTCAACTGGGCCGGGTTTTATTTCTTCGACGGGACCGAGCTGGTGGTCGGACCCTTCCAGGGCTTGCCGGCCTGCGTGCGTATTCCGCTGGGCAAAGGCGTGTGTGGGACCGCGGCCGCCGAGCGCCGCACCCAGGTGGTCGAGGACGTGGACGCATTCCCGGGCCACATCGCCTGCGACGCGGCTTCGCGCTCGGAGATCGTCGTGCCGATCCTGATCGACGACGAACTCATCGGGGTGCTGGACGTCGATTCCCCGCGCCCCCGCCGCTTCAACGCCGAGGACCGGGCCGGCCTCGAAACCCTCGCCATGATCTACCGGGATTCCCTGTCCTAGCCTGCACCGCTCACCACCGATTGTCGCGAGACGGTTCAGGGGTGCGTCGCAGTAGAAGGGTGGTGGGCGATGCAGGCTACCTACGGCCTGGGTTGGCTGGCGGCGACCCGGGCGCTGCCCGGCTGCAGCGGGTGTTCCGCGGGCGGTTTGAACTCGAGGATTGCGAAACCGCCGGCCGACAGCGCGATCGGCTCGCCGCAGAGCAGCGACGCCAGCCCGGAAATCGCCGGGTTGTGGCCGACCAGCAACACCTCCGTACCGGGACGCTCTTCGAGCACGCCGATCAACTCTCCCGCGCTGGCATCGTAGACCGCCGCGACCGAGTCATGGGGGACGGTCAGGCCCAGGACGGGACCGACAATGGCCGCGGTCTCGGCCGCGCGCCACGCGGCCGATGCGATCATTCGGTCCGGACTCACGCCCAAGGCTTCGAGGCGCTTTGCCTGCGCCGCCGCGTCGGCGCGGCCGGCGTCGGTCAGCGGCCGGTCTCGGTCGCGACCGCTGACGGAATGATCGCTGGCCCGGGCGTGGCGCAGCAGAATGAGCCGTCTCACTCCGGAACGATCTGGATCATCGGCAGGTTGCTGCGCTGCCACTCGATGTTGACCTCGCCCTGGATCGACACGTCCATCGAATCGAGCACCATGCTGCCGTCCGAGCTCAGCGTTCGGCTCATGGTTCCACCGGGGATGATCTGCGCCGGGGTCCAGACACAGCCCGGGCAGTGTGCTTTGAAGCTGGCCAGATCCGCGTCCCCCTGGTTCACCAGCACGCTGCCATCCGAGGACACGACGGTCCAGCTCGGTTCGCCGTCGGTGCCATAGAAGTAAATCGCCGAGAACTCCTGATTACCCTGGCGGTGCAGGCCGAAGCCCCAGCCGGATTCTGCCGGGTTGAAATACTGGTCGGTCAGGGTCTCGTTGACCGGCGTCGCGGCCAGGTCGAAGAACTGGATCAGCTCGCCGTTCGGCTGGCCGTTGATGGTCCAGGTCATGACCGCGGTGGAGTCGTCGATGAACGAAAACTTGGTGGATCCCACGTTCGTGAACGTCGGCACTACGTCGACGATGTCGCCGTCAAGTTTGAACTGGAGCACGTCGGTACGAACCTGGTTGTTGATCAGTTGGTCCAAGTCCAGCGTCTGCAGGTAGTACCAGATCGGCAGCCGGTTCGCGAGCGCGGTGTACCAGGCCGAATAGACGCCCAGACCGGCAGCGAAATTCGCGAAATGGATGTCCAGGCCGTTGCCGGAACGCAGCGCGTTGTACCAGAAACCCTGCTTGGGCAGGAAATCCGGTTGCAACGGGGTGGTGCAGACGACCGTCGAATCGCAGGTCGGCCCGGTCGGCGCCACGAGAAGGATATTGTCTCCGGGGACGGAAAATCCGCCGGCGTGGGCGGTGCCGAGCAGCCGGAATCCAAGGTCGTCGCCGCAGTTGAACTGGTCGCTGATTTCCAATACCAGGCCGACCGTGGTCGTCGCGCGGGCCGCCAGCGCCGGGATCGGAAAGGCACCGGCGGCGAGCACCGCTTCTCCGGGAGAGACGCCCTCGTCGATGTCGAACGCCGCGAAGCCGGCCGGCGAGGTCGCATCGCCGTTGTTGACCAGGATAATCTCGACCCCGATGTGCTCGCCGCTTTCGATAACCGAGTCGTTGTCGCCGCAAACCTGGGTCACATTGCCAAAATCGGAAAAATCGATTTGCGGCGCCCGCACGACGGCGCCGAAGCTGGAGCTTCCCTGGCATCCCGTCCCGTCGGTCACCTCGACGCTCACGTTGCCGCTGAACGCGCCGGGGTAGCGCGCCTGAATGCTGGCCCCGGTGCCGTCGGAGATGCCGTCGCCGTCCACGTCCCACTCGAAGCTGTACGGCGTCTGACCGCCGCTGACGCTGGCGCTGTAGGTCACGAGTTCGCCGGCCACGGCGGCGGCGCCCTTCGAGCTGCTGATGCTCACTTGCGGTGCCGAACAGCCGCCCGCGCTGTCGAGGAACTGGGCGTTGGTATTGCCCGGATCGAGCCAGTCGCGCAGGCGGCTCGACGCGCTGGCGCCGGAATCCCATGACACGCTGAGGCGTCCGTACCAGTCGGGCTCGTCGTTGCCGCACGCGGCGAAGCCGCCCTGGAGCTGGCCGATCAGGCGCTTTGCCTCGTTCCAAAGACCCGATCCGGAGGAACCTCCTTCGGTGGTGCCCACGTCCCAGTCGCCGACCCGCCAGTTGGTTTGATCGCCGCCGCAGTCCTGCAGGTAGGTGGACGCGCACACCGGGTCGTTCTCGAAGCTGATGCGCTTGGCGTCGCCCTGCGGGTGATGGATCGTGGTCACCGCGTTGGGCGCCGCCTCGTCGCGGTCCCAGCCGTTGACGAAAGTGTTGTAGGATGCCGGTGGCGCCTGGCTCAGCTCAACCAGCGTGAAATCGGAATTATCGTTGGTCGCCCGCAGCGTTGCGCCGCTGACGGTATCGTTGAACCCGGCCAGGCCGATCGGCGTACCGCTGGCGCCCGAGCCGGGCGTCCGACAGTTCGGGCTCTCATAGTTGAAATAGAACACCATCGCCTGGGCGTCGCCGGCGGTGGACACGCAGTGGTTGGCGGTCAGGAAATAGGGAGTGCCGTCGCGGCTGGTGTTGTCGATCAGCTGGCCCGAGCACAGAAAACCGTTGAACGAGTAACGAGCCACGGAGCGGATCTCGTCGCGCCAGTCGTCGCCCTCCGGGCACACCACGTCGACGTTGCAACTGCCGGACTTGTCAGCCGATTCGAGTTCCCAAAGCGGGCGGTACGCGGCCGTGACCTGGCCCAGTTCCAGCTTCACGTAAGACGCCAACTCGACGGGTGCGACGACCTCGATCAGCGCGCGCTCGCCCGGGACGAAAGGCAGCGGCAGCACCCCGCCGGGGAGATTGTGGCGGTCGGTGTAAGGACCGCGAACCAGGGACGAGGCCGCGTCGTAGACGTACAGCTCGGCCCCGTGGGGCAGCCAATACTCGGACAGCAGGAAATCCAGCGACAGCGCGTTGGGCACTCGGACCTGCCAACGCCGCACCAGGCGGCCGTCGTCCAATTGCTGCCAGTCCGATGCCGACAAGCCGGGTTCCACCAGGCGGCGGCCGGCGTGCTTGGTCACGCCGTATCGAAGCGGACCGCCCCGACGCCCCGCGGCGTCCTCGGCCAGCAGACGATCGACGTCGACGGCCGCGAACTCGAGCCGGTGCTCGGGGGCGGGCTCGGCCAGCCGCTGGCCGACGGCAGGCGAACGGGCCGCTTGCGCGCCCTGATAAGCGATGGCCATTAAAACCCCTGCGATCAAAAGACGGCGCATTGACGGCACTCCGGATGAACAACTTTGCTAATCATATACGATTCGCCGGGATTGACAGGGTTGCGTCAGCGCGCGGCTGGCGCTACCGGACTCACCATCGTCACGCCGACGGCGCTACCACCGCGGACGAGACCACCGCGCTGGTGTTTGCAGACGGCCTTCCGATCGGCTGGGGCGAATCGGTGCTGGCGTCGATCCTCGACTGAAAGCTTATCGCGCCCGGAAGGGTCTTATTGGACGGCGCTGGGGATTCACGCTTCCCCTGCTTCCCCATGCCTCTTAGCTGGTTCCCGGCGCCATCGAGGGCGCCCTCCCTGGGCGCCCTTTTAACCTGTCAGAGTCTGTTGAGCGGAGATCGAAAATCGCACCGCTTCTTCCGGCCGACGGTCGATCTCCCGGCGCTTCTTTCGGCCCAGCCGAAAGCCGCACCGGTCGCCGACCAGGCCGGCGGCAAGACCGCACTGCGAGTGAATCTCATGCATCTGCGGCCCAGACCCGCGCGGCCAGCAGCGCCAGTGGCCAGGTCACGTCCCGCGCGCCGGTTCCCCACGCGCTCCGCAGCTCCGGCTCGATTTGCCCCACCGGATCGGAGCCGTGGCGGCTCAGGTAGCGCCGGGACGATGACCAGCTTCGCAGGTAGGCGAGGAACTGATCAGCCGTCCACGAGACCCGCATGTCGAACGCCGGCGCTGGCAGGCGCGCGAACGGAAACGGCAGCGTCGCGTAACCGGCCTCCACCAGCGCCCGCTCGGGCGGCCAGTAGGGCCCCAGAATCTCGTTGCGCAGGTGCTCCGCCAGCGGGTCGATGGACCCGTTTACGCGGTTGGCACCGTAGCTGAAAAGCGCCAGCACGCCCCCCGGCTTGAGCACCCGGCGGACCTCCTGATAAAAGGCGGGCAGGTCGAACCAGTGCGCGGCCTGGGCGGCCGTCACCAAGTCAACAACCCCGTCCTGGAGTCCGCAGCGCTCGACCGGTTCACGGTGAAATTCGAGTCCCTCGCCGCCGCTGGCCTTGGCGATCTGCTGGGCGCTGGCGTCGGTAGCGTACACTCTGGCGAAACGACGGGCCAGCGCGTGCGCCGCCTGGCCGTTGCCGCAGCCGGCGTCCCAGGCCAACTCGGTCGCCGCGCACGAGCCGGCCAGGAAGTCGAACAGAGACTCCGGGTACAGCGGCCGGGCGGCGGCGTATTCGGCGGCGTGGCCGGAAAAGTGGTCCTTGAAACTCAGGCGCGGTGTCCCGTGCGTTCGATCGGTATAGGATACCGCGTCGGCGAGAGCGGAACTTTCGGCATTGATTCAGTTTTTTCACCCATTGCTGGCGCTTGCGCTGGTGGCCGAGGCCGGTGCGCGGGCTGTCGTCATCGACGGCGCGTTCGAAGACTGGGACCAGGCGTTCACGACGATCGCGGCACCGGCGGTCGCGGACCGGTCTCTGGGCGCCGCCGCGGCGCTTTGGCAGCCCGACGCGCTGTACCTCAACGTCAGCCTGAACGCGTTGCGCAACCTGCAGTCGATGCCGGCAACGCTGGCCGTGGTGTTTCTGGCCAGCCCGGGGGCCGTGTCTCGTGCGCGGTACCGAGGCCGCGACGCGGTGTGGGTACTGGAATTCTCGCCGCCGAACTCCGGCGCGGACCGCAGCGGCGCGGGTCGCTCCGGCGCCCGGATGCGCGCTGCCCAGAACGACGGCTGGCAGCACGAGGCCGATACGCTGGCTGGTACCGGAGTCCTGTCGGCCCCGACGTTCAGCTCGAATCGGTTCGAAATCCGCATTCCCCGGTCGGTGATCCCGGCCGGCGCCGCGGCGCTGGCGCTGGCCCACTGGGACGATCGACGTCCGGTCGAATGGAGCGCGACGGTCGAGCTGAGCGCAATCGCGACCGCGCCGGCCCCCGCTCCGCGCCTGCGCCCGGCTTTGGAGCGCCCGGCCGGCAGCGCCCTGCGGGTTTTGTCGTGGAACGTCGGCGGCGAGGGCTTTGAACCCCACCTCCGGACGCTCGCCGCGATGGCCGGTCGCTGGCAGATCGATCTGCTGCTGCTGGACGAGGCGCCGCCAGGGCTCGGGGCCGGTCTCAGAGATGCGCTGCCGTCGGGCTGGAGCGTCGTGGCCGGAACCAGCGGCGGACGCCAGCGCGGGGTGCTGGCCTCGGCGCATCCGCTGCTCCCGGTGCCGGAATTCACCCACCTGGCTTACCCGGACGAAGCTCTGGAGCTGGTGAGCCGGGAAGGCACCGAGTTTATGCGCAGGGACCTGTCCAGGGCCGGCCAGGAGGGAGTGGCCGCGGCGGGCGCGGTGCTCGAGTTGGGCGATCGTCGATGGCTGCTGGTCAGCGCCGACCTGCAGTGCTGCGGCAGGGACGGCAGCGTCGAGGACCGGATGCGGGTCCACCAGGCCGGGGCGATCAGAAACGCAATCGAGCGCGTCGCTGCGTCCCGCCCCGGGCTGAGCGGGGTGCTGTTCGGAGGCGACCTGAACCTGGTCGGATCGCGTACGCCGCTGGAGATTCTCGCCGGGCGCCCCGACGCGGCCGCGGGGGTGCTGGAACCGGTGCGGGCGCTGCAGTTGGACGGGCTTTCGAATCACACTTGGGGCCCGGCGGGCGAACGGTTTCCACCCGGGAGGCTGGATTTTCTGCTCCACTCGCCGGCGCTCGAGGTAATCGGCGCAGTTGTACTCGACCCGGCGGACCTGAGCGCGGATGAGCGTCTTTTGGCCGAACTCGCCGCGGCCTCGGACCACCATCCCGTGGTCGTCGATTTCCGCTTGCTCAGTCCTGTCGGCGGGGCTCGACCTGCGGGTGTCGGAAACAGTCGATCAGGTGATCGTTGATCAGTCCCACCGCCTGCAAATAGGCGTAGCAGATGGTGGTGCCGACGAAGCGAAATCCGTGCCGCTTCAGCGACTTGCTCAGCGCGTCCGAGGTCGGGGTGGAGGCGGGCACCTCGCGCATGTGACGCCAGTGGTTGATCAGCGGCTCGCCGCCGACGAAATCCCACAGATAGGCGTCGAAGGAACCGAATTCCTCCTGGATCTTCAGAAACGCGCGCGCGTTGCCGATCGCGGACTCGATCTTGAGCCGGTTGCGCACGATGGCGGCGTTTTCCATCAGCCGGCCGATTTCCACGTCCCCGAATTCGGCCACGCCGGTGGGGTCAAAGCCGGCAAAGGCGCTACGATAGCCTTCACGCTTATGCAGGATCGTACGCCAGGACAGCCCGGCCTGGGCACTCTCGAGGATCAGGAACTCGAACAAGACGTGGTCGTCGTGCACCGGCACCC
>JBFGYD010000053.1:0-9453 GCA_041587615.1 Lysobacterales bacterium | reverse complement strand
TCGGTGCTGAGCCACGAGTTCTGAAGCATCTCGGCTTCGAGCTGGCCCGGGGCCCAGCCCGCGTAGCCGAGCGCGAGGATGGCCTTGTCCGGCCCGCGGCCGGCCGCCAGGGCCTCGAGAATGTCCTTGGACGTCGTCAGCGCGATGGTGGCGGTGACCGGGAAACTCGAGGTCCAGTCGCCGCTGGTGCGGTGCAGCACGAAGCCGCGGTCCTGGTGCACCGGGCCGCCCACCAGAACCCGCTGGTCGGCCCATTGTTCATTCTCGACCTCGATTTCGAGCTGCTTCAACACGTCGCGCACGTGCAGGTCCGACGGCCGGTTGATCGTGATGCCGAGCGCGCCCGACTCGTTGTGCTGGCACACGTACGTCACCGCTTTCGCGAAGTTGGGGTCTTCCAGCCCCGGCATCGCGATCAGAAACTGATCGTTCAGATAGTCGGTGGAGGCCATGGTTTCAATGATACCGCAAGTCAGCAGAGCAGATTGTCAAATTAGTTATCGCTTTGGCCGCAAGCAACCGCTTACTCCGTTCGCTTTTTCCGCCGCAGCTTCCTTTGGATCTCGGCCTGTTCCTTGAGCTTGGCCACGGCGAACTCGTCGGTCGGGTAGAACTCGCCGAGGCCGCAGGACGGGCCCTGGGTGAACCCGAAGCCGGTCCTTCTGAGGACGGTGATGAAATCCAGGCTGCACAGGCGGTTGATCGAGGGCCGGTACATGATCGTCTCCCGCGGCCTGAGACCCACGCATCGGTTGGTGAGCTGGTTTTTGAAGATCTCGCCGCTGCGCATGTAGAAGATGATGTGGCGATCGTCGATGATCTCGGTGCGCTTGATCCGGTTCAGGCTGACGCATTTCTCCGGCGGCGGGCCCGGCTGGGCGAGCACGCCGGTGGCCAGAGTCATCAGTCCGGCGAGCAGCGCGGCGCTTCTGCTAATGATGGCTGAAGTGTTCATGCGCCGTTAGACACAATCGGCGGCCAGTTGTTTCCGCCGCTTTGCGACTACTCGGTCGTTGGCGCCGACTGATCGGGCTCGTCGGCGGGCAGCTCGCGGGCGATCAGATCGTAGACGCGCCCGGCCACCCCGCCGGATTGGGCCCGCGACCTGCCCGCCACGTCGTCCTCGCCCTCCAGCCACAGCGCGACGCTCTCGAGCTCCGAGAACTTCGCGCCGCTGTCGAGGATCTCGACCACGGTGTGGTCCTCCAGATCGCCGAACAGTCGCTTGATATCGTGGACTGATATCCTGTCCATGGCCCATACATAGCGCCGCGGTCGAACGATTGCTATCAGGGAATGTACTGGGGTGCGAACCAGCAGTGAATGCGCAGGTCGGCCTCCGGCGTGAGGCTGCTCGCGACGGCCGATCTCGCTAGCTTCTCTCGGCTTCGCCGAAACCGCTACGCTCGTCTGGCCTGCTCGCGGCGAAACCGCCGCACGCCTGCGGCCTGGCTGATCCGGCGCCGTGAGCACACCGTCACAAGCCCTCTGCACTCGAAGCACCAGGCCCAAGACAAGTTACGGTTTTCGCGCAGCGAAAGAAGCGGCTGAGCGGAGACCGACCTTCGCAGGCAACCCCACTCACGGTTAGTTGTGTCGCAGGATATTCCCCGGCAAAAACTGCCAGGTCCGGGTGATGTGCAGAATGTCCACCGAGTTGCGGATGTTCTGGGGCAGGGGCGCGTACGGGGCGCCGATGCGCACGATCCGGATCGCCGCTTCATCCAGCACCGGGTAGCCCGAGGGCTGGATCACGTCGATCGAATCGACGCTGCCGTCGCGGCTGATCGCAACGGTCAGCACCAGCGAGCCCTGCAGCTTGCGCCGGCGCGCTTCGTCGGGGTAGTTCAGGTTGCCGATCCGCTCGACCTTGGCGACCCAGGCCTGCATGTAGGACGCGTATTCGAACTCGCGCGTATTGGCGGAGATGAACTTGCGCCGCGGGCGGCGGGCGTAGGCTTCCAGCTCGCGCCCGATCTCGGCTTCCAGGCGCGCGATCTCCATGCTGCGCTTGAGCAGTTCGGCGGCGCGCGTGTTCGGAGTCTCCGGCACCGCTTTTTGCTCCTGGGTCTTCAGGATTCGGGTCTGCGCCGTTTGCGCGGTCAGCGTCTCGACCGGCTCGGGCTCGCTCGGGCGCGGCTCGGCGGGGTCCATCGGCAGCGGCGCGATGCCGGGATCGGGCTTCGGGATTTCCCCGCTAAGCGGGCTCTGCGGGCGCACCTTTTCCACCTCGGTGCCGCCACCGACCTGTGAGGCCTGGGCCAGATAATCGGCTTCCTCGGGTGGCTTCTCGCTGCGTCGCTGCACCAAAATCACGTCCAGCGCCGGCAGGATCTCGGGCTCGTCGGGGTCCTCGTAACCGAAGCTGACCCCGAGCACGATGACCGCGTGCAGCAGCAGCGCGAAAATGAACGTCACGCTGAGACGGTCGTCAGTCGAGATCGGTGGGTTCATTCGCGCAGCTTTTCGATCGCGTCGAACAACTGGCCGGCGATATTGAGGCCGTGGGCGGCATCCAGCTCGCGGATGCAAGTCGGCGAGGTGACGTTGATCTCGGTCAGGTAATCGCCGATGACGTCCAGGCCGGCGAAGATCACGCCCTCGTCTTTGAGCTTCGGCCCGACCGCGGCGCTGATCTCGAGGTCGCGATCGCTCAATTCCACTGCCCGGCTGGTCGCGCCCTTGGCCAGGTTGCCGCGAAAATCGTCGGCCGCCGGCACTCGAGCCAGCGCGTAGGGCACCGGTTCGCCGTCGACCAGGAGGATTCGCTTGTCGCCGGCGGTGATCTCCGGCACGAAGCGCTGCGCCATGATCAGGCCGCGGCCGCGCCGGCCCACCGTCTCGAGCACGACGTTCAGGTTCTTATCGTCGCGTGCGACCTTGAATATCGACTCGCCGCCCATGCCGTCCAGCGGCTTGACCACCGCCTGGCCCTGCGCGTTGACGAAATCTTTCAGCACCCGGTGATCGCGGGCGATCAGCGTTGGCGGCGCGAGCTCGGGAAACCAAGCGATGGCGGCTTTTTCGTTGATGTCGCGTAGCGCGGCCGGACGGTTCACGACCAGCACCCCAGCGGCCTGCGCGCGCTCCAGGATGTAGGTGTCGAACACGTATTCCATGTCGAACGGAGGATCCTTGCGCATCAGGATCACGTCCAGGTCGACCAGCGCTCGGGTCGCTTCCGGTCCGAGCTCGAACCAGCCGCGAGGGTCGTCGGTGACCTTGACCGGGCGCATCCGGGCGTGACCGTCCCCACCCTCGAGCCACATCCGCTCGTGCTCGAAATACGAGACCTCGTAGCGGCGCCGCTGGGCTTCCAGAAGCATCGCAAAGGTCGAGTCCTTCTTGATGTTGATGGACCCGATCGGGTCCATCACCACACCCAGGCTAATGGTCAATTCGTGCCCTCGTTCCGGGCCTTATGGCGGCGGCTATAGTATCATGCGGTCGGCTTTTCGCCGTGGAACGGGATCGCGTTTCGCGCCGCGGCGACGGGTCTTGGTTCGCTTTCCTTCGGCGCCTGCAGCGACCACGGAAACAAATCAGAAACTTAAGCCAGTTGAGTTACTTAGGCAAATAACTTGACATTGCTATTCAACATTCGGTAAACAGGCCTGATACCGGCGGCGAGGCGGACTGGTGGGGTCGGCCTAAACCCCACCGCCTGCGCAGGGCCTGCCAACTAGCGGAAATTATGGGGGTCGTCGTGGATCCAGCACCGGAAAGAAGCGGTCTAGAAGGTCTCAAGGTCATGGTTATCGATGACTCAAAGACCATCCGGCGGACCGCCGAGACGCTGCTCAAGAAAGAGGGATGTGACGTGGTCACGGCCACCGACGGTTTCGAGGCCCTGTCCAAGATCACCGATCATCAGCCGGACATCATATTTGTCGACATCATGATGCCGCGGCTGGATGGCTACCAGGCTTGCGCGCTGATCAAGAACAATCGGGTGTTCCGTTCGACCCCGGTGATCATGCTGTCGAGCAAGGACGGACTGTTCGACAAGGCCCGCGGCCGCATCGTCGGCTCGGAGCAATACCTGACCAAGCCTTTCACGAGGGAGGAACTGCTGGGGGCGATCCGTCGCCACGTTGACGATGGGTCGAGTGTCGACCACGCGGGCGAAGACAGCGGGACCGAGCACTAGCGGGGGGCGGCATGGCGCGCGTTCTGATCATCGACGACTCACCCACGGACGTTCACGTTTTCAGCACGTTGCTGGAGCGCAACGGGTTCGAAGTCGATTCCGCCGCCAACGCCGAGGAAGGAATTGCCAAGGCGCGGGCCGAGCACCCCGACCTGATTCTGATGGACGTGATCATGCCCGGCATGAACGGTTTTCAGGCTACGAGAACGCTGAGCCGCGATCCGGACACCTCGGACATTCCGGTCATCATCATCAGCACCAAGAATATGGAGACCGACAAGGTCTGGGGGATGCGGCAGGGGGCCAAGGATTACGTGACCAAGCCGGTCAAGGATTCGCAGTTGATCAATAAGATCAAGGGGGCGCTGAAGGACTGACCATGAGTGAATCGGCGACTCATTCGCGCAGCACACCGTTCGAAACCCTGAAGGATTTCGAGAATCGCTCTTTGGTGCACGCGGTCGGACTGCCGGAGCAGGCGATGGCGCACGGCTCCTGGGCCGGCATCGCTTTCAAGCTGATGGATTTGAACCTGGTCAGCGAGATTGGCGAGATTCTGGAGATCCTGACGATTCCGTCGGTGACGGCGGTTCCTGGCGCCAAGAGCTGGATCCTCGGGGTGGCGAACGTGCGCGGGACGCTGGTGCCGGTGGTCGATCTGCGCCAATTCCTGGGCGGCGGCAAGACCGCGCCGGACAAATATTCCCGAGTGCTGGTGATCCAGCAGGCCGGCGGCGTGGTCGGCCTTTTGATCGACGAAGTCCAGGGCCAGCGCCATTTTCTGAAGGAAGAAGCTTCCGGGGATGACTTTTTCGGTGAGCAGCCGGTCGCGCCTTACGTCAGCCGCGAGTACTACAAGGGCGGCGAGTACTGGGGCGCATTCGATGTCGGCAAACTCGTCAACAATCCGGAATTCTTGCAGGCCGCCGCGTAGCGGCTCGACGCCGGGAGCATTAGGACCAGATAACAGTATGTCAGCAGTGACGCGACCAATAAAAATCAAGCGGGGAACACAGTCATGAGCGCAGCCATCGGAACCATACAGGCCCGGGAGACGAACACCTTTCTGTATGTGCTCGTGTTTCTGCTGGTGCTGGTCTTCGCCGCGCTGATCTTGAATTTCTTTCTGTTGAACGAGGCCAACGATCAGGAGCGCCGCCACCTGTCGTTGGTGACCGAGACCCAGGTGCTCTCGCAGCAGATCGCGAAGTTTGCCAGCGAGGCGGCCGGCGGCACCTTCGAGGCGTTCGACTCGCTACGCGAGACCCGCACCCGGATCAGCAACAACCTGCAGCAGCTCACCGATGGAGAACCGGAAAGCGGGCTGTCGCCGCTGCCCAAGGCCGGGGGCGTGGCGGACGCGCGCAACAAACTGGTGGACGAGACCTGGGCCGGAATTCGCGCCGAGGTGGACAAGATCCTGGCCGCCGCCACCGAGGTGATCGCGCTGTCGGAAACCGTCAACGAGTTCTCGCTCGACATCCCGCTGCTGCAGGCGCGCATGGACGAGGTGGCCAAAGTGCTGGCCGACATCAACGCCCGCCCGCAGCAGATCTACATGTCCGCCAGTCAGCTCGCGGTTGCCGATCGGATGCTGCGCCGGGTCAACGAAATCCTGCAGGGCGGGGTCGTGGCGGCCAGCGCGGCCGACGGTTTCGGCCGCGACGCGGTGCTGCTGCGCAACGTGCTCGACGGCCTGCTCAACGGCAGCGACGAACTCGGCATCCGCCCGATTCAGAATCCCGAGGCGCTGGAGCTTCTCGGCGGCGTGTTTCAAATCTACAACGACATCGAGACCAACGCCGAGCAAATCCTGGCTTCCTCGTCGCGCCTGCTGGAAGTCAAGAACGCCGCCGACGCGATTTTCTTCGACTCCGAGACGCTGCTCGACGACGCCCAGGCGCTGGAGGAAACCTATGCCGCGTTGACCCAGGGCGAGCGCCTGTGGCCGTCCGCGCAGCTCGGGGTGATGCTCGGCATCGGGGCGATCGCGGTGATCGCGCTACTGCTGTGGCTGCTGTATCGCGATCAGCGCGCCCGGTTCAAGGTCACCGACGATCTGAATCAGCGCAACCAGGAGGCGATCTTACGTTTGCTGGATGAGATGGGCTCGCTGGCCGAGGGCGACCTGACCGTCAAGGCCACCGTGACCGAAGACATCACCGGCGCAATCGCGGACTCGATCAACTTCGCGATTGAGGCGCTGCGCTCCCTGGTGACCACGATCAACGAGACCGCGGTGCAGGTGGCCTCGGCGGCGCAGGAGACGCAGGCTACCGCGATGCATCTGGCCGAGGCGTCCGAACACCAGGCGCAGCAAATCACCTCTGCCTCCGCGGCGATCAACGAAATTGCGGTTTCAATCGACGAGGTGTCCAAGAACTCCGCCGAGTCGGCCGATGTGGCGCAGCGCTCGGTGGCGATCGCGGCCAAGGGCGCCGAGGTCGTGCGTCAGACGATCGACGGCATGGACAATATCCGCGACCAGATCCAGGAGACCTCGAAGCGGATCAAGCGCCTGGGCGAGAGTTCGCAGGAGATCGGCGACATCGTCGAGCTGATCAACGACATCGCCGAGCAGACCAACATCCTGGCGCTGAACGCCGCGATCCAGGCCGCGTCCGCGGGCGAGGCCGGGCGTGGCTTCGCGGTCGTCGCCGACGAGGTGCAGCGTCTGGCCGAGCGGGCCTCCAACGCGACCAAGCGAATTGAGACCCTGGTGCAGACGATTCAGGCCGACACCAACGAGGCGGTCATCTCGATGGAGCAGACCACCGCCGAGGTGGTCAACGGCGCGCGTCTGGCCGAGGACGCCGGCGAGGCACTTGGCGAGATCGAGAAGGTCTCCCACGACCTGGCCGACCTGATTCAAAACATCTCCGAGGCGGCGCGCCAGCAGTCGGCCGCGGCGACCAACATCTCCGGGACCATGAACGTGATCCAGGAAATTACCACCCAGACTTCGGCCGGCACCAGCCAGACCGCCGAGAGCATCGGGCACCTGGCCGATCTCGCGGCCGAGCTGCGCCGCTCGGTGGCGGACTTCAAGCTGCCGGTGTAGCGGCAGCCAGCGTGACATGCCCAGCGGAAACGCCATGGCGCTCGAACCCCCAGCGCAGGCGCCGGCTGGCGGGATGGTCATGGATGAGGCCGAGTTTCGCCGCTGGGTCGATCTGCTGGAGCGGCGCACCGGCGTCGTCGTCCCGCCGGCGCGCAAGTTTTTTCTCGAAACCAACCTGCGAATGCGGCTTTCCGAACTGGGCTATCGCGATCTCGATCGCTACCACGACGAATGCTTGGTCGGCCCCGCCGGCGCCCGCGAATGGGCGGTGCTGGTCGACCGGCTGACGGTCCACGAGAGCCGCTTTTTCCGCCATCCGCCGTCGCTGGCGCTGCTGACCGAGATCGTGCTACCGGAATTTCTCTCCCGGCCGCGCCGTCAGGCGGGCACTTTTCACGCCTGGAGCGTCGGCTGCGCTACCGGCGAAGAAGTTTACTCGCTGGCGATGGTCATCGACCGATTCTCTCGCGATCAGGACCGGCCGTTTTACTACGGCATCACCGGCTCGGACGTCAGCCAACCGGCGCTGACCGTCGGCCGCGCCGGGATCTACGCGCGCGAGCGCGAGCGCGAGATCCCGACCGCGTATCGCGAGAGCTACTGTCGGGAAATCGAACAGGATCGCTTCGCAATCGTCGGACGGCTCAAGAGCCGGGTCGGCTTCGCGGTCCTGAACCTTCTCGACGTGCGGCGTCAGCCGATGACGCAGCTGGACCTCGTGTACTGCCACAATGTCCTGATCTACTTTCCGCGGGTGCGCCGCTATGAAGTCCTCAATCACCTGGTGCGCTGCCTGCGAGTCGGCGGCTGCCTGGCCCTGGGGCCCAACGACATGAGCACGTGGGCGCATCCGGAGATGGAGCGCATCTCCGCCCCGCGCACCCTGGCATATCGCCGCACGGCGAAGGATTCGGTGCTATGAGACTTCACGACGACATCGACTTCACCACCCTGAACTGGGTCAAGACGGAGCTGGATGAAACCCTGAAGCAGGCCCGTCAGGCGCTGGAGGCCTACGTCGAAGACACGAGCGACACTTCGCAGATGCGCTTTTGTGCGACTTATCTGCACCAGGTGCAGGGCACGCTGCGAATGGTCGAACTGCACGGTGCGGCGCTGGTGGTCGACGAAATGGAGCAGGTCAGCCTGGCGCTGCTCGACGGCCGCGTGGCCGATACCGACGAGGCCTACGCGCTGCTGATGCGCGGCATCGTTCAACTGCCGGACTACCTCGAACGCCTGCAGAGCGGGCACCGCGACATTCCGGTGGTGCTGCTGCCGCTGTTGAACGATCTGCGGGCGGTGCGCGGCGAGGCCCCGCTGCTGGAGGCGGCCCTGTTTTCTCCCGATCTCAACGTCCCGCTGCCGGCCTCCGCCGCGGGTCCGGACCCGGCGTTGCCCGACCGCGCGCTGCGGGTGGCCTCGGCCAAGGTCCGCAAGGCCTTCGAGGCGGCGCTGCTGCACTGGTTCAAGGACGACGCCGGCCCGCAGGTGGTGACCTATTTGAGAGATCTCTGCGACCGCCTGTGCCGGATCACCAGCGAGGTCGAACTGCGTCGTTCCTGGTGGATCGCGGGCGGGGTGCTCGACGGGGTCGCGGCCGGCGCGGTCAAACCGAGCAAGACGCTGAAAGTGCAGTTCGGCAAGCTCGATCGCGAAATCAAGGAAATGGCCCTTCACGGGGAGCGCTATTTCGGCGCCCATCCGCCCGATGAGCTGTGTAAGGCGCTGCTTTATTACATCGCTCACGCCGACGCAGGCTCGGAACGGGTCGACGAACTTAAACAGGTCTTTCGACTCGACCAGCTCGCGCCCAGAGCGGACGAGTTGGAGCACGCCCGCGGGGCCATGTCCGGTCACAACCGGGAATTGCTCAGCACCGTTTCCGGCGCGATCAAGGAGGACCTGCTGCGGGTCAAGGACGCGCTGGATCTCAAGGTGCGCCAACACGACCGCAGTACCGACGGGTTTGCCGATCAGTGCGTCACCCTGGAGCGGGTCGCCGACACCCTCGGGATGCTGGGCATGGGCACGCCGCGTAAGGTCGTGCTCGATCAGAAGGGGCATCTGGAGCAACTGGTCGAGGCCGGCGGCGAACCGAGCGAGAACAGCCTGCTGGACATCGCCGGATCGCTGCTGTACGTCGAATCGTCGCTGGACGACTACATCGACCTGCTGGGGGCGGCCGAGACCGAATCGGACACCGCCGCCGAGGGGGTGCCCGATCTGCCGCCATCAGAGG
>JBFGYD010000052.1:0-9464 GCA_041587615.1 Lysobacterales bacterium | reverse complement strand
GTCGGTGGCGGCCACCAGCAGGTTCGGCGCCTCTTTCAAGCCACGCTCGAATCTAACCGATGCGCGGGGCGGGGTTCCAGCACACGACCGACTCGCTTTGGTGTTTGTCAGCGCGTCGCTGCCGTGCCAGGATTCGGAAAATCGGTGAGCGGAGCATGCCGTGGCACACGTGATCGAACCCGCGACCAGCGGCCGGGCCAAGTGCCGCGGATGCGGGCGGAAGATTCCCAAGGATGAACCGCGGTTCGGTGAGAGGTTTCCGAATCCCTACGGCGAAGGCGAGGCGACCCTGTGGTTTCACCCGAGCTGCGCGGCCTACAAGCGCCCCGAGCCCCTGCTCGAGACGCTGCGCGCGGATCCGACCGTAGTGGAAAACGGGGCGGCGCTGCTCGCGGCGAGCGAATTCGGTCTCGAGCACCGGCGCCTGCCCAGGATCGACGGCGCCCAGAGATCGCCGACCGGCCGGGCGCGCTGCCGCTGCTGCCGCGATTTGATCGCCAAGGACGATTGGCGGATCGCTCTGGTGTTTTTCGATGAAGCCCGGTTCCAGCCGTCCGGCTTCATTCATGCGCCCTGCGCGGGTGATTATTTCGGCACCACCGACCTGATCGAACGGGTGCGCCATTTTTCCCCGGAGCTGGAGCCGCGCGAGCTGGAGGCGCTGCAGGCATTGATCGCCGATTGAACGTCAGACCAGCCGACGGTACAAAAACTGCAGGCCCAGCAGGCCCAGACCGATCAGTCCGGCAACGCTGTTCAGCGGCCCGAGCGCGATGGCCAGCCACTCGTTTTCCATTTCCACCAGGGCGGTTCCCAGCGCCTGCGTCAGCGCGGCAACCGTCGTCTGCAGCGGGGCGGACAGCAGCAGCTCGAAGGCGATCACGGCGACGACGATCGCGATCCTTCCGGCGATCACCCGCCGTTGCCGGCGCTGAATTCGGGCCATCACCGCGGCGGTGAACTGGTCATCGAGCAGGTCGCCTTCGGCCTCGGCGAACGCCGCTTCCAGCATCGGGTCACGCTCCCAGTTCATACCGCACGCTCCGCGTCACCGTCGGATTCCGCATAGGCGGAAAGCAATTCCCGCAGGCGCTCGGCGCCCCGGCGAATATGCGACTTGACCGTCCCCGGCTTGAGTTCGGTAGCCTCGGCGATTTCCGGATGGGTCATCCGGACGTAATAAGAAAGGATGATGCAGGTGCGGGCGCTTGACGGCAGCCGCGCCAGCGCGCGGTCCAGGTCCATCTCGACCGCGGTCGCGTCTCCGCGCAAGCCGCGCGCCTGCTCGATTTCATCGGCCTTCGCCAGCGGATCGGCCTTCCGCTGATGCTGCAGCCAGACGTTGACCGCCAGGCGCTTGATCCAGCCGCCGAACCTGGCCGGGTCCTTGAGCTGGCGCATTTTGCGCCAGGCCTGGACGAACACCTGCTGCGACAGGTCCTCGGCCAGCGTGGCGTCGCCGCAGCACCGTCGCATCAGGTTCCGAATCCAGGACTGCCGGCGCCGAACCAGTTCTGAAAACGCCGTCCGATCCCCGCGCAACGCCAGACTGACCACGAGCGCCTCCGGACCCTCGGCATAGTGGTCAGGGGCGACCGGCATCGATCAGCCTTGATCGCCATGGCGCCACCGTTCGGCCACCTTGGCCGCGACCAGCAGCCCAATGCCGACAAAACCGACCAGGAACGATACCCCGAGCAGCGCCGGCAGCACCTTGTCGCTCAATCGGGCCAGGAACCAGCCGAGGACGGCCAGGCCGGGCGCGGCCGAGATCACTATCAGCCCGGCGACTTTCAGGTCGCGATGCAGGTACTTCGTGTCGCCGCTGGCGGCCAGGATCTTGTCAATCAGTTCCTGATCCAGGTGCTGGCCGCTTTCCACCACCCGGCGCAGCGTTTCCTGGCGCGACTCGCGCTCGCGCACGCTGTACCAGATGCCGGCGACCACCACCGCGGCCAGAAACAGCCAAAAGGCCATCGCTCCCAGGCCCGCTGCTGCGTTTTCCATTTCGATCTCCCGTTTTCAGCGTTCGTATTACAAGAGATGCAAGTCATGCCCGTTTGGATGCACCCTGGCCCGCTCAGCGTTCGGGGACGCGGCCCGGGGTCCAGCGCGCCTCTCCGGCAACCGCCGCTTCGACCGCGGAGATGGCCGCGTCGACCTGCCTCAGGTCCTCGAGAACCGTCGCCAGCTCGTCTTCGGCGACCCGCAGTGAAGCCTCCTGGTTGTCGGTCACCGCGGCCAGCGCGCTCCAGTGGGCCGAACGGAACATCGTGATGCGCCGGTCGATCGACATCGGCGCGGGCTCGGCGGCGCCGGCCAGGACCGGGTCGCCGCTGAGCGCCACTTCGATCTCGTGCAGGCTCGCCGCTGCCGCTCTGAGCTGTTGTTCCTGCGACTCGGCGACTCCGGGCGCGTCTCGCAGCGCGACCTTCAGGTGCGCCACTCGACTGCGCAGCTCCTCCAGACTCTTACCGGCGCCGTCGGCGGCGCGGGCCAGGTCGGAGGCATCGGCCATGCGCGCCGCGTGTGCGGCCGTGGACTCGGGCCGAAACTGACCGCGTTCGAGGACTTTGAGCGTGAAATCCCGCGCCGGCGCCAGCGGGCGCAGTTCTCCGCCCCGACGCAGCGCCATGCTGACCCGGTACTCGCCCGGCGCGGCCAGCGGTCCGACGGGATCGTCGGCCCATGGCGGCCTGAAACCGGGCGGCGTCAGACTGACCGGCGACGGATCCGGGAGGCGCAGGTCCCAGGCCACGCGATGAAACCCCTTGCCGGTGGGGCCGGTCACTCGCCGCACCACCACGCCGCTCGCATCCTGGATCGTCAGGATCAGCTCCGGCTTTTCTTCGCGGTTTTCGGCGCGTAGCGTGTCCCATGGCGGATAGGGGTTGTCCCCGCCCTCTTTCTGGCGCTCCCGTTCTTCGTCGCGCCGCTGATCTTTCAGGGTCTTGAAACCGTCCTTCAAGTAATAGCTGAAGGTGGCGCCGAAGGGCGGATTGGGCGCGGTGAAAAAGCTCGCGCCCTGGAATCCCTGGGTGCCATAGCTAAACAGATCGGCTTCGGCATACAGCCAGGCATCCCGGACTTCGAACAGTACCGCTTCCTGCGCCAGCAAGCTCGCTGTTGGCGTGCGCAGCGGGCTGTAGTCGTCGAGAATTCGGATCCCCCGCCCGAAGGTGGCGAGAACGAGATCGTTTTCCCGCCGTTGGATTTCGAGGTCGCGCACCGCGATCGTCGGCATGCCGCCCTTGAGTTCGATCCACTGGGCGCCGCCGTTCTGGGTGAAAAAAACCCCGAACTCGGTGCCGACGAACAGCAGGTTCGGGTCCACATGGTCCTCGACGATCGTGTGAGCGGTGCCCCGTTCCGGCAGGTCGCCGGCGATCGAGGTCCACCTGCGACCACGATCCGTGCTCTTGAGCACGTACGGCGCAAAATCCCCTCGCTTGTGATTGTCCAGGGTCACGTACACCGTGTCGGCGTCGTGCAGCGAGGCCGCCAGGTCGCCGACGTAGGACATATCCGGGGTCTTTCCGAAGCGCTCGACGCGGGTCCAGGCGTTGCCGCCGTCATCGCTCACCTGCACCAGCCCATCGTCGGTGCCGGCGTAGATCAGACCCTCGATCAGCGGGCTCTCCGCCAGCGAAATGATACTGCCGTACATCGACGTCGAGTTGTTCTTGGCGACCGCGTTGACGCTCCAAACGCGCCCCATCACCTCGAGCTGGTTGCGATCGAGCCGGCGGCTCAGGTCCGGGCTGACCGCGCGCCAGCCGTTGCCGCCGTCGTCGCTGCGAAAGATCTTCTCGGCCGCAAAGTAAAGCCGCCGGGGATCGTGCGGGCTGATGATGAAGGCAGAGTTCCAGTTCCACTTCGGCGTCAGCTCTCCGGCGCCCGGCATCGGGGTAATGATGACCCGTTCCCAGCTCGTGCGATCGAACCGGGCCAGCACGCCGTACTGCAGCTGCGAGTAGACGGTGTCCGGATTGGTCGGATCGATCTGGGTCTTGAAGCCGTCGCCGCCGAGGGTGACGATCCAGTCCTGGTTGGCGATGCCGTGCTTGAACCTCGTGCGTGACGGACCGCCCAGGGTCGAGTTGTCCTGCGTGCCCCCGTACACGTTGTAAAACGGCAGGTCGTTGTCCGGGGTCGCCCGATAGAACTGGGTGATCGGCAGGTTGGCCACGAAGCGCCAGTTGGCCCCGCGATCCCATGATTCGTAGATCCCACCGTCGTTGCCGGTGATCAGGTGGGCCGTGTTGGACGGGTCGATCCACATCGCGTGCTCGTCGACGTGCGTGTGCTCGCTGCCGGCATTGTTCCAGGTCTTGCCGCCGTCCTCGCTGACCTGCATGAACGTGTCCATCGAGTAGACGCGATCCGGATCGTGCGGGTCCACGACCAGTTCGTTGTAGTACTGCGGGCTGCCGGCGCTGTAGTCGGAGCGCTTTTCCCAGCTCGCGCCAAAATCGGTAGACCGATAGGTGCCCTCGTGCTCGTCGTCGGTTTCGATGATCGCGTAGACGATGTCCGGGTTCGACGGCGCAAACGCGATGCCGACCTTGCCCATGTCGTTTTTCGGCAGTCCGGCGGTGATCTTCTGCCAGTTCCGGCCGCCGTCGGTGGAGCGATGGATACCGCTGCCGGGCCCGCCGTTGATCAGCGTCCACACGTGGCGGCGGCGCTGGTAGGTAGACGCCAGCAGCACGTCGGGTCGAGCCGGATGAATCAGGACCTCGCTGGCGCCGGTGTGCTCATCGATGGCCAGCACCTGCTCCCAGTTTTTCCCACCGTCGCTGGTCTTGTAAACGCCGCGATCGCCCCCGTCGTTCCACAGCGGCCCCTGGGCGGCCACGTACACCACGTCCGAGTCGCGCGGGTCGATGCTGATCATGCCGATGTGTTCGGAGCTGTCGAGACCGACGTTGGTCCAGCTCGCGCCGCCGTCCACCGATTTGTAGACCCCGTCGCCGAACGCCACCGAACGCTGGCTGTTGTCCTCCCCCGTACCGACCCAGACCACGTTCGGATCGCGCGGATCGATTTCGACCACGCCGATCGAGTAGGAGCCCTCGTTGTCGAAGATGGGCTTCCAGGTGATTCCGCCGTTGGCGGTTTTCCACAGCCCGCCCGAGGCCGTCGCCGCATAGAACACGTGCCAGCCATCGGGATGCATCGCGAAGTCGCTGATCCGGCCGGAGGCCATGGCCGGGCCGATATCGCGCAGCGCCAGGCCCGAGTAGATTTCCGCCAGGTCGGTCTCCCGGGCCGCCGTCGTCGAAGGCAGCGCTGCAATCACGGCAAAAGCCGCCGCCATCAAAGTACTGAAGTGCATGAATGATCCCCTACTCGAAGTGCGCGCTATGTTAAAAGGAAACGCCGGCCGCTGCCCAGACCCGCCGGCTCCAACGAAACGGGCCTCAACGGTCGGCATCGCTCGTGATCAGCGCGATACAGCCCACTCTCTGCTCGGTCTCAACCCGGCGCTGAGCCTCGGCGGCCTGTGTCAGCGGATAAGAACGGTCGACGACCGAGCGGATCGCTCCGGCTTCGATCATGTCCTTGAGGTCGTTGAGTTCCTCGGGCTTCTCGCGCGCGAAAGCGAAGATGACCTGCTTGTCCGTGGTCTTCGAAGTCCAAACCGCTCGGATCATGTCCGACAGCCTGGGATTGGCGATCAGATAGCGCCCTCCGGACTTCAGCGATTCGATGGTGCCCGAGTACGACTTGTTGCCGCGCATGTCCATGATGACGTCGTAGGACTCGCCGTTTTGAGTGAAATCCTGGCGGGTGTAGTCGATCGCGTGGTCCGCACCGATGGAGCGCAGCAGGTCCAGTTTGTGGGTGGCGTCCACCGCCGTGACCTCGGCGCCAAACGCCTTGGCGATCTGAACCGAGAACAGGCCGATGCTGCCGCCCGCCCCGATGACCAGCACCGTTTCCCCGCGGCGGATGTTCGCCCGTCTCATGAAGTGCAGCGCGTTGAGCCCTCCGAGAGGCACGACGGCCGCCTCCTCGAAACTCATGTTCGAGGGTTTGGCAACGATGGTGGCCGTGCTCGGCACGCAAGCGTACTCGGCATAGCCGCCCATTGTGAGCCCCGCCGCGACGAAGACCTGTTCACCGGCCTGCAACCGCTCGACGTCTTTGCCGACAGTCTCGATTTCCCCGGCGAAATAGCATCCCAGGATGTTCCGCTTCGGTCGTCGGATGCCCATGACGATGCGCATTGGGAGCCACAGCCAGCGAACCGCGAACTTGAACGCGCGCATCTCGCAGTCCGCCTTCGTGACCTCCGCCGCGCGCACGCTGATCAGAACCTCGTCGTCCGCGGGCGACGGTTTTTCTGCCTCCGTGAGCCGAAGCACTTCGGGCGGGCCGTATTCGGCGTAGACGATCGCTTTCATCGAAGATCGTTCAAGGGTTGCGGAGCGCCCGACCTATCGGGGCGGCAGGCCCGCCGAGCGGTGTTGGACATGTGCGGGAACCGGCGGCTCTTTGCTCTCCCGCTCCAGCATCCGCTCGGACAGCCATTGAAACCACTCCCAGCGCGTCTGCCGGCCGGTGTGTTCACGGATCTCCCGCACCATGTCCTGTAGTTTCTCCCACGACTGGACAATCGAACCGCTGTAGAAATCGTCCACGAGATCGAGACCGACTTCCCCGTGAAAAACTAAAATGCCGAGGCTCTCCCAGGTGCCGAGCAGCGTCTGCAGGCAGATGGCGTCCTCTCCGAGTTCCTGTTCCAACTGCGCCTGGGTCAGACCGGCGGGGAGCTTGTCCAGCACCATCAGACCCTTGAGCATCTCGGAGGTCTGCAGCGAGTGCATCAATGCGAAGGAACTTTCTCGGCGACGCCGCGCTCTGAAATGCCTGAGCTGCACGAGGCCGAATATCACCGCGGCAATGACTGCGGCCGCTTCGGCCAGGCTTGCAATGGTGTTCAGATCCATGCGATCAGCAGCACTTGCAGCAAACGCGAACAGCAACGGACCGGATCACCGGCTAGTGTAGTGCCAGCAATAATCATCGGCAATTCACGGTTCGACGCGATGGCTGACGCTGCCATAGGTCGACGCGCCGTTCGCGCCGGCGACGGCAGGCGGTGTCAGACGGTCGCGGACCCCTTCGCCTCCTCTCCCAAGGCTTTTCGCCGAGCGTACCTGCATCGCCACGCCCCCGGGCCTGCTCGAACCTGTCCAGCGGCGATTCGGGCGTGCTCATGACGGTCTCCCCCGGTTGATTGCATCTCATCCACTCGGCCGCAGTTTCTTTTCGATGGCGCTGACGATTTTCTCCTGGATGTTCGCCTCGGTGCCGGCCTCACCGCTGTAGGCCTGGCTCCAGACATGGAGGCCCGTGTCGGTATCCAGGAGCATGGCGGTGGCCGTCAGCCCGCTTTCCGTCGTGTTGATCGAACACCGGAGCAGATGACTGATCCTGGTTTCCTGCGCATCGTTCGCCACGACCTCGATGGCTTCCAGGGCATCCAATCGACGGGCAATCCCGCTCGCAAACGCCTCGGACAGAGCATCGGTTCCGGAAGGCTTCAGGGCGATCATGGCCGGAGCGCTTGCTTGCGTCGGGTTGTCATCACTGCCCTCTTCCGGCTTCGGAGTCAGGTTGGCCGCGTCGGGCGCGGGCTCCGGCTTTGCGTGCGCCGGCATCCTCAGGCCGTCGAGCCAAAAAGCGATACCGGCAAAGCCCAGGTAACTCGCCATCGCGAAGCCGAAAACCTCCATGAAGGCCGCGGGCGGCGGGCCGAACAGGTTATAGACATTGAGGCCGATCAGAAGCACAACCAGCCCCACCATGCCGAAGCGCGCCAGTCGCGAACCTGCTTTCGGAGCCGTCGCCCGCAGGTAAATCCAAAGGCCGCCGGCCAGCAGGACCGCTTCGAGAATAAAAGTCGCCGGCGCGCTGTTCCACAGCCCGAAGCCCAACTTGATCGACGCATCACCCAACAGCGGCAGGTCAGGCGTGTGCACGATCAGGTCGAGAACCCAATGCGAGAGCACCGCGACTCCGAGGACCAGGGCGATGGAGCGGCGTCGCGAGCGTTTCCCGAGCGCAACAAAGGCCCCGCCGGCGACCAGGGCCGCCCACAGGACCGACGCCACCAGGCTGTGGGTGAAGGGCATGTACGAAAGTTCAAAATGGGTGGACTCGGTGTGACCAGGGACGATGTTCATCTGCTCGACCCCGGCCAAAACCAGCGGGAAGAACAACAGATCGACGAACTGGACGCCGAGAAAGAGCAGCCCGAGGGACGCCTTGTTCTCGACGCCCTTGAGCGCCAGCGCGGCGCCGTAGTGCCCTACGAACAAGATCGCCTCCTGCTTTCCGGAGATGAGAGTATACCGATCCCCGACGTTCGAGCCCGCAAGCGCGTTTGTTGTTAACCTCTACCTGGCATGAACAATCGCTTCTTCGTCCTCGCCGTCTCTCTAGTGCTGGCCGCCTCCCTGCTGGGCTTCGGATGCTTGCTACTGTGGGCCGGCGGCACCAACTTCTACCTCGGACTAGCCAGCATGAGCTGGCCCTCGGCGGAGGGACAAGTCAAGGTCTCGCGAATCGACAGAACCATCTCGACTTCGCCGGGCCCGGTGCTGGTCTACAGCTACCAGGTCGGGGATCGCCGATACCGGTCGAGCCGTATCCAATTCAAATCGCTGGAGGCGCAATCGAGTTCGGAAGCCGCAGTGCAGGCGCTTCTGGATCAATACCCGGTGGGCAGCCGGGTCGAGGTCTATTTTGACCCGGCCAAACCCTCTCGAGCGGTGCTCAGACGCGGGCCGCACTTCGGGCCATTCCTGGGGGTGCTGGCCATCGCTCTGGTCTTCATCCTGCCCGGCATCGCTACCGTTTACCTGGGTATTCGCGGATTTCGCAAACGGTCCAGGCAAGCACGGGCCTAGTGATGCGCGCAGGAGCGCCCGCTGCCAGACCGACGGACTACTTGTGCGCGGCCGACGCCCACGGAACAATGAGCGGCCAGCGGGCGCCCGCCGCAAGTCGACAATGATCTAACAATGGGAGTATGGCGATGAGAACTCTGGTGCTGTGGTTGGTCTTTTGCTTGGCGTGCGGTTCCGTTCTAGCCGCCGAGGAGGAAGGGGAGAAAAAGGCCGAGGACAAGGCCACGATGACCGCCGAGCCCAGGTCTTCGACCACCCAGCATTCGATTCGCATCGACGGGGAGACCGTGCGTTATTCGGCCACGGCCGGGTGGCTGATCATGGAAAACGACGAAGGCGATCCGATCGCCCGCTTCGGCTATACGGCTTACAACCGGGACGGAGTAGCCGATGTTGCTCGGCGGCCGCTGATGTTCGCGTTCAACGGCGGACCGGGCTCGTCCTCGATCTGGCTTCACATGGGCGTGCTGGGGCCGCGCCGCGTGGTGGTCGCCGACGCCGACTTCACGCTGCCGCCGCCCTACGAGCTGGCCGACAACGAGC
>JBFGYD010000051.1:0-9484 GCA_041587615.1 Lysobacterales bacterium | reverse complement strand
TCGATGACGTGGGCGTCGTGGGACAGACCGGGGATCACGCCGGCGGCATTGCCGGCGTCGACTTCCGCAACGGGCAGGGCCTGGGCGACCGCGAGTCGCAGCCCCTTGTCCGCGGAAATCGACTCGACGGCCCACTGGGACTCGAAGATCGTCGCCTCGAGAAAAGACCCTTGCAGCGCAGCCAGGCGCATCCACTGGGATTCCGCGGCCGAATCTCCGGCGCGCGAAACCGGCTCCACGCTGCGCAGGGCCGCATCCAGGTTGGCGGCTTCGAAGGTCAGGGACTGATTCAGGCCCTGGATTTGGGACACGGCCACGGCGGTGGACACCAGGGAGACGGCCGGCAGCGGCCGCACCACGGCCAGGTCATGCATACCCGCCAGTTCGTCTTCGGCCTCGTCCCACTGGGCGGCATGACGGGCCGCCTGGTTGTAAAGGAGCCGCGCGGCGCGGCCTTCGGTGTCGTCGGCCAGCACGTCTTCGTCTGCAACCGGTTCCGGCAGCCCCAGCTGGGCGCTCAAGTTGATCGCGGCATAGGCGCCGGCGATCAGGTTGGCACGGGCCGTGCGGGAGCCCGCGGGTGCGCTGAGCTCCAGGGTCAGGCTATGGCCGTCCCCCATGCCCAGGTCACCCTGCGCCGAGACGATCGGTTTACCGTTGACCTTGAGCTGGGGCCGCAGCCGCACCAGGTACGCCGGTACCCCGGTCCGGCCGCCGAATTCCCGAATGGCGTTGAAGTCCGCGACGGTTGCCGGGGCGTAGGAAAACGTCACCCGCTGATCCAGCAGCTCCGATACCGGCACGGACTCGTCCATGATCTCGGCGCCGGCGGGATCCCTGGCGATCAGCCGCAGGATTTGCTGCCGATCCGCCCCAAGGCGATTGGATTCCTCGGTGACCGAAACCGCCTCGAACGGCAGCGCCGCCGGGAGCAGCTTCTGGGCTTCGGCCGCCACGGTGATCCGGGGAAGCTGGTCTTCGAGACTGCCCAGACCGTTGTCGGCCAGGTAGGCTTCAACCTGGTTGCGAGCCGCCACCAGGGGCGGGTCCAGGATTTCATTGGCCAGGTAGCTCTCGACCAGGGCTTCGCCGTCCAGACCGCTGGCGGCGGCGATGTTGCTGCCGGGCTCGAAACCGTGGTGCTTGACGGCCGGGGCCAGAGGCAGCCAAAGCCGTCCGGCCAGGTCCACCGGAATGCCCCGGTAGTTGGCGTAGGGCACGTAGATGCTGACCCAGGTGGAGGCCATGTCCACGGCACCCACTTGCCCTCCCTGGATCACCGGCCGGTGCGGAATGCCCGCCCGCGACAGCGCCGTCAGGATCTGCTGAGGATCGGTCAGACCGAGGGAGCCGCCCACCTGCTGGATGTCCAGCCGGGCCACCCCGTGGACGTAGCGTGCCGGCACGTTGCTGGCCCGGTACAGCGCAATCAGCAGGCTGGCCTGATCCACGTCGTTGCCGGCACCGCTGCGAAGGGTCGCTTCGGCGCCCTTCATGGCGCCGCTGTAGTACTCGGTGCGGATCCGGCCACGGACGAACTCGTAGATGGCCACGTAGTCGTGGCCCAGCTCCAAGGCTTTGGCCAGAATCACGTCGCTGAGCGGCGCGCCGGGGCTGGCGGCCAGATCCTGGCTGCCGCCCGGGGGCGGCGTCTCCTGTTCGTAACTCGGCGTTATCGGCGGGCCGTCGGGCAGCGCGCCGGGGCTGATCAGCGGCCGGTCGAAGGGCAGTGCCCGCAGCACGGGTGCCGGATTCTCGACGTTCAAATCGGCAAGCTGCTTCAGTCCGCCGACCACCGACGCGAGCTGGTCCCGCCACTCCCGTTCCTGCTGGAGACTGCCTACCGGTCGATCCACCAGGCCCTGAACTGTCGCCAGGTGAGCCGCCACCGATGCCGAACTTACCGACAGCCGATCGGCCGCATCCTGGGCCCGCCGCGCGACGTCCCCCGCGTGATCCAGGTCCCGCACTCGATCCAACGCGGTCCGCGCCCGCCGCTCGGCGAGCATCTGATGGGCCTGAAGCCGATGCAGCGCTTCGAGCAGGCTTTCGACCGAGGAACTGTTCTGCCAGGGACTCGCCATCCGGCTGAGGCGCTCGGCCTGCCGGCTGGCCCGGTCCAGCAGTGCCTGATGGGATGCGCCCAGCGGGTCGGCCCGAAAGCGGTCGGGATCATGTGCCGGCGCGGATTCGGCACCCCGCTCCTTGTGCGCCCGAGCATGGGCGGCCGCCGCGGCGGACATGTCCCGTCCGGCCAGAAGACCGACGAAAATTTCCTGGCCCGACAGCAGGCCCGACTGGGCGCCGGAGCCGCTTTCGACCCCACCCTGGCCCGCCGCGGCGCCCAGCAGGCTAAATACCAGGCCCGCCCCGAAGGCCATCAGACGCGAGCCGGCCCGCCTAGTCATCCCAGATCTCCTCGTGTCAGCGGCGCCGAGACTCTCGGACCGGAGAAATGCATTCCGGTCAGGCCGGTCAACAGGATCAGCAGCAGTATGCCGAACCCACCCAGTCCGGGTATCGGCGCGGCCGGCCCCGCGATCCCCAGGGTCACGGTATTGCTGGTCTGGCTGGCGTCGGTGGCCACCAGCACGATGGTGTTGATGCCCGCACTCAACGGCACGTCGAAGAACGCGAAGTAGCCGTTGGCATCGGCGCGGGTGGTATCCATGTACTGCCCCGCGGTCAGCGTCACCGTGGCGCCGGGTCGGGTCCTGCCGTCGATTTCCACGAACCGGGTCGGCGCGCCGGTGGGCCCGGCCGTGAGCGTCAGCGGAGTCAGTCCGTCGATAGACCGCGGCTCGCTGCTGCAGAAGCCGGTCAAGGCGCCCACGACGCGGGCATCGCGGTCGCCCTCATTGGGATTGCCCCCGCGGGGCAGATCGCGTCGGCCGAAAATCAGCCGCCACTCGGCGCTGGTGAGCCCGTCCCAGAGCGAATCGGAAAAATCGTCCAGCGAATCCAGCCAGCTTTCGTCATCGAGCAGCTCGATTTCGAAGGCAATCAGCGACCGCCGACTGACGTCAGGACCGATGAACTGGTTGTCGCCGGACAGCAGAATCCGGTCCACCCCGCCCAGGTCATTTTCCAGCGTCAACGTCGGACCGCCGGGCACGCCCTCGAACGGATAGTCCCCGACCAGGGCGGTCAGCTCTTCTACCGCGCCCGAGGCGGCGTCGACGATCATCGTGCCGACCAGCTTGTCCTTGCGTTTGAACTCCCGGTCCAGATCCCGGAACACATCGACGACGTCGCCCTGGAATGCGCAGAAGAACGCCACGATCGAGGTGACCGTGATCGATGCTTCCGGCCCCCGGTTCCCTGCCCGATCCACGGCGCTGACTCGAATCAGATTGGCGCCGCCGACCAGGGGAACGTCCAAGAACGTCAGGTCGCCGCTGGCGCTGGCGGGAAGGGTCGCGGAGTAGGATCCGGTGATCAGCGTCGCCACCGCGTTGGGCTCGGTGCGGATCACCACGTCCACCGCCGTTCCCGACACCTCGGCGCCGTCGGCCGGCGAGAGTATCGTGATCTGCGGCCCGCTGGTGTCGATCTCGAAGCTGATGCTCAGCGTGTTTGAGTTGCCGACCAGGTCCCGGGCTTCCACGGTCAAGTCATGCGGGCCCTCGCCGGAGACCGGCGTGCCGGAAACGAAGGGCTGACCGTCCAGGGTGATCACGACCGAGTCCAGGTTGTCGTCGGTCACCGTGATGACCGGGGTCACCGGCATGTTGTACAGGCCGGCCTGGTCCACCCCGGTCACTTCGATGACCGGCGGTAAGGCATCCACCTCGAAACTGATCGCAGGCGTGATACCCCGGTTGCCGGGAGCGTCGAAGGCCTGGATCGAAAGCGTGTGCTCACCGTGGGACAGGCCGGTTACCGTGGACCGGTACTCCCCGGTTGCCGGGTCGGTCAACGCCATCGGCGCGGCCGGATCCTGGTCGAGCAGGTACTCCACCCGGTCCAGGCCGCTGAGTTCGTCGCTGGCCCGGGCCACGATTTCTACCGTCGGCGGATTGACGCTGCCGGCCGCGGGCTGGAGCAAGCTCACCTCGGGCGCGGTCTGATCGGCCAGGGTCACCACCGCCATATCCAGCAGCGTCCAAGCGTTGTCCGGCAGGGCTTCCAGTTCGATCCGGTAAAGGCCCAGGGCGAGTCCCTCGGTACCAAAAACCGCGCTGCCCTGTACGGCGGATGCCGGGGCGATATCGAAAGTGGCCTCTTCGGTCGCCACCACGCTGCCCGAAGCACTGTTGATCAGCCGCACGCGAACCGGCAGGTCGTCCGCGGCGACGTTGCCGGCGTTGGCGAGGTCGTACTCGACCGTCAGGTCCTGACCCGCCGAGTGCGGGTCTGCCGGCGGCACCAGGGCGCCGGATATCTCGATGCTCGGCAGATCAAAGGTGACCGTCAGAGAAGTATCGGGGCCCTGGTTGCCGGCCGCGTCCACGGCGTTGAGGACCAGCAGGTTGTCGCCGGGCTCCAGCGGCACGTTCGCAAAGCCGAACTCGCCCATGTCATCGGCGGTGGTCTGGGCGCCGAACGCCCCGACCTGGATTGAGACCAGAGCGCCGGATTCGGTCGAACCGGTGACCGCGGTGCTGGGAACCTCGAGGACCGCGCCCGGATCGGGGAACGTCACGGTCACGACGGGCGGGGTGAAATCCAGCTCGAAGCTCACCCGCACCTCACTCCTGTTGCCGGCCAGGTCCGCGGCCCGCACCAGCAGCAGGTAGGTGCCTTCGCCGTCGACCGTGGTTCCGGAGACGAAATCCAGACCGTTCAGGCGAGTCGTCGCGGTATCGAGGTTGGGGTCGGTCACCGTGATCACCGGCTGGACCGGGACGTTGCTGAGGTCGCCATCGGCGACGCCGGTGATTTCGATGACCGGTGGCGTGCGGTCCACGGTGAAGGTCTGCACCTCGGATTCAACTTCGGTGCCCCATACGTCCCGGGAAGTGGCCTGGAACGTGTGCTGACCCTCGGTCAGGTCGAAGGCGAAGCGCTCGTAGACGCCGGACTCGCTGGCCACGCCCATCGGCTGGTCGGCGCCGCCGTCCACCCGCGCGGTCACCCGCTCCACGCTGGAAAGAGCATCCACGGACTCGACCATCAATAAGGTGTCGGCCCCGGTGATTTGGCCGTCCAATGGGCTGATGATGGTCAGCATCGGGGGCGTGGCGTCGATGCCCGAGATCGAGGTCGAATCCAGAATCGCGCTGGCGCTGCCGCCCAGGGCCGAGAGGTCCGCGGACAGCACGATCAAGTAGCTCTCGAATCCCAGAATCGAGCTGTCCCAGGTCACCGCCAGGTCGGTCCGGGTACCCGCCGGCAGGTCCAGCGAGGTCTCCTCGCTGAGCAGTACGTCCAGGCTTCCGGTCCGCAGCAGGCGCAGAGACACCGGAATCGCGGCGGCCGCCTGGGTGCCGACATTCTCCACCGCGTAATCGACCTCGAACAGGCGTCCGAGCGCGATCACCGGCGTGTCCACCGAAATGCTGCCGGTCAGGATCGGTTCGGCGGCCGGATCCACCACGTTGACCAGCAGCTCGGCCTCCGCGCTGGCGTCGGCAGACACCAGCTCAACCCGGATCCGGTAGGTGCCGGCCGCCGCGCCGCCGATGGGCCAGGTCTGCTGCAGGTTGGCGCGGAAGCCGCGAGTCATCGCGCCCAGCGGTGTCGTGTCGGTCCAGACCGTGGCGCCCGCCGGCGAAAGCGCGCGCCAGGTCAGCGCGGCATCGGCCACCGCCACGTTGCCCTCGACGAACCTCAGATCGGCCTCGAAGCCGGCGTCGTCCAGCGGCTCGAAGTCGACCCGATCCGCGCTGAGCGTGAGCGCGAACTCCGCAAACCGGCCGATCGCAAACGCCTGGGTCGCCTGCTGGACGGCGATGCCGCTCTCATCGTACAGCGTGGCCCGGAAGCGGTAGGTTCCGGAAAACAGATTCCCCGGCTCCCAGCCCACCGGAATCGCCAGCGATTGCGCAAAGTCCAGCCCCCGAATCTCGGTGCTCTGGCTGAAATTGAAGACGAATCCGGATTGATCCTCCGCGGTCACTTCCACCCGGCCGTTGAACGGAGCGCCGGGGTTGTAGACGTCGACCGTGCCGGTCACCGTGGCCCCCGGGGCAAACTCGCTCTGGTCGGTGCGCAGGGTGATCAGCGGCACGGTACTGGCGGTGACCTGGAAGCTGATCTGGGCCAGGTTGTTGCTTTCATCCAGTTCGGCGATCACCGCGTCGGGATCGACGATGCCAACCAGTCGATAGCCGCCCTCTTCGGTCAGCGGTCCCACCGACACGTTGAAACTCTGCTGGCCACCGGCGGCCAGAACCACCGGCCCCTGCAGCGCCACCAGTTCCTCGCTGCCGCCGCCGGCGCCCAGCAGTCGCAGAGACACATCGGCGGGCGGAGCGCTGACGCCGCCCAGGTTGCGAACGGTCAGGCTGACCTGGAACGTTTCGCCCGGCGCGCCGCCCGGCGGCAGCACCCGCAGGTCGCCGGGAAGGATCGCCAGGTCAGGGAAATCCGACTCGGGCACCCGAATCAGAATCGGCTCCGAGGGCGGCGAGAAGTTGCCGGCATCGTCGAAGGCCGTCGCGACCACTTCATTGTCGCCCGCCATCAGCGGCATCTGCCTGAGCACGAAATACCCCGGGGTCGACACGGTGGCGTAGTCCGAGGAAAACAGCAGGAACAGCTGATCGGTTTCGAGCCAGCGGATCTGTTCGACGAAGTCCACGTCGGCGGCGAAAATCACGCCGCCTGCCGATAGGTCGCTCACCACCACCTCGCAGCAGCCCGCCAGGTAGCCCAGATAGCGATCGTCCACAGACCACTGGGGAGAAGAGTAGCCGTCCAGGTCGTCGCTGATCTGGCTCGCGGTTCCCGAGGCCAGGTCATGGACGAACACCTGCTCGAAGCTGGTGCCCGGCGCTGAGTAGGCGATGCGGCCGCCGTCGCCGCTGAAGGCGGGCGGGCGCTGGGACACCCCGGCCCGCAGCGGTTCCAGAATGCCGCTCACCGCGTCATAAAGCTGCAGGTCGACGGTGCCGTCGCGCTCGACGAAGACCACCCGGGTGCCGTCCACCGACCAGTCGACGTTGCGCACGTTGACGTCGCTCAAGTCGAAGTCCCCGAGCCGGAGGGTGGAGCCGTCCGTTCGATCGAACAGCCAGATACCCCGCTCCGACAGGCTGGTCAGCGGGTTGACGGTCTGGCCGGAAATCAGGAACAACCGACCGTCCGGAGAGGGTACGCCGAACTCGATGCGATCCCAGCCGCTGACCACGGTTTCGAGTAGCTGGCCGTCGACGCTGTAGCGCCTGAGCTGACCGGCAAAGTCGAAGTCCGCGGTATAGATACTGGCGCTGTCCGCCGCCCAGGTCATGTTGCTGAAGCCGAAGCTGAACGTGGCCGCGTTCTGTCCCGAGGGGATCGCGACGATCCGGTCCGGAAAATCCCGAATTGCCAGGTATCGACCGTCGGGCGACACGTTGCCGTCATCGATGGACTGGCCGGGGTCGACGAAGTCCAGCGCGAAGTCCGATTCGGCCGCGACGGTCCCTTCCAGGACGCCGTTGCGTCGGATCTCGACCATGACGCCGGGTTCGGCTTCGCCCGCCACGTCGGTGGCCAGGGCATTCAGGGTCACCGGCGACCCCGCCACCGTGGGCGATTTCAGTACCGGCGCCTCCGGCGAGGCATCGTCCATCGGGGTGCCGGAGTCTTCGTTGGACGGTCCGCTCTCGTTGCCGACGGCATCCAGCGCGGTGACGACATAAAAATAGGTGACGCCGTTGCTCAGCCCCGGATCGCGGTAGCTCATCTGGGTCGATTCGCCGACTTCACCGTAGGGTCCACCGCTGGTGAGCGACCGCTTGATGCGGTAGCCGGCGGCTGGCTGCCCGGCCCCGGGCTCCCAGGTCAGATCCAGGGCGCCGCCACCCGGCACGTCACTCACCACCAGGTTCTGGGGTGCGCCGACCCCCTGGACCGCAATCGAGAGCTCGACGGTGTTGGACGGCTCGCTGACGTTTCCGAATCCGTCGACGGCCACGACTTCGTACGCGTAGGTGCCGTTGAGCAGCCCGGCGTCGGTGAAGTCCCGAATCGACAGCTCGGTCTGGAACAAGATCGGCACGCCGTCGCGGAACAGGCGGTATTCCGCCAGGTCCGGCGCGGCGCTTTCGGTCCAGGACAACAGCGCATCGGACCCTGAAACGCTGCCCGAGAGCACCACCGCCGGCGGGGGCTCCACGTCGCCCACTTCCGCGATCGCGACCTGGGATAGCGCGCTTTCGAAGCCCAGGTCGTTCACCGCCGAGACCTGGTATTCGAAGCGCCCGTCGGGCCGGGTTTCGAAGTACTGGGTGCCGGCTTCGAGTGGCCGGTGGGTGAAACGGAACTCGCCCACCCGCACCGGCTGGAAGCGACTCTCGTCGTAATCCAGCACCACCATCCGCACGCGGTCGGTGAAATACGGCTGGACCAGATCCACGAGGTCGGTGCCGCCGGCGTTCTCCGTGACCCGGGCCACCGGAACCCAGACGAACCCGCTCCATGCTTCGATCCGGTAGTCCAGCGGTCTGCGGCTGGAGCGCCATATCAGTTCCACCGCGGTGAACAGGCGGGCCTCGGCGAACTGGGCCTCGATGAAGGTGGGTTCGGCGTCGCGCAGATCGGCATCGAACGGATACCAGTAGCTGAAGACGTTGCCGTCCCCAGCCCTGGAAGCCAGGCTCGCGTTGGAGGAAACGACAAAGGTGGCGCCGCCGAGAGCTTCGTCCTCGATCAGCACCGCGGCGTCCCGGAACGGCCGATAGCCGACCACGTTGGGCTCAGGCGAGGCGTCCCAACTGAAGGTCACGTCGAATCCGATCACCGCGGTGGCGGGATTGGCGGGAGCCGCCGGCGGCCCGCCGCGCTCGATCACCACGACGCCCGGTTTGCTCAGGTTGGCCTGCGCATCGGTGACCCGGAATTCCAGGCTGTTGACGCCGTCGACCAGCGGCAGGGTTCCGAGATCGAAGCTGCCGTCGGCGGCGGTGGCCACCGGACCGACGGGAGCGGTGCCGGCATCGCTCTGCAACTGGCCATTGATGGTTCCGGGCAGCGGTGAGATTCCGGCAAGGCCGAATTCGTCGTCCTGGGTCGGCGTGAACGGGTGCTCGAACTGGGGCGTGAACACCTGAGCCGATTGGGTGTCGGTCCGGCCCGACTCGTTGGACTCCGCGTCCAGCGCGGTCACGTAGTAAACGTAGTTGCCGTCGCTGAGGCCGGTATCCAGATAGGTGTTGTCCGGGCCGGCCACGAAATCCACTTCCTCGATCTGCCCGCCGTTGTCGCCCCGGTAGATCAGGAACTCCGCCACGTCGGCGGTATCGGGGTGCTGCCAGCTCAGCGTGACGTCGCCGCCGTCGACGGCGACGCTGAGATCCAGCGGGTCTTCCGGCGGCGAGAGGTCGGCGTAGGTCACCTC
>JBFGYD010000050.1:0-9512 GCA_041587615.1 Lysobacterales bacterium | reverse complement strand
CGAGCAGCCGCGCCACGGCGTAGGTCGGCGCCATCAGCAGGCCCTCGCCGCCGACGAAATCGACCGCGGCGACCTTGGCGTGGGTCAGATACGCCTGCACCGGGTGGCCCTTGGCCTTGGCCCAGGCGTCGCTGGCCAGCAGCGCGCTGCTGGCGCCGTCGGTCAGCGGGGTGGAGTTGCCGGCGGTCAGGGTGCCGTTGCCGGAGCGGCGGTCGAACGCGGGTTTCAGCGTCGCGAGCTTTTCCAGCGAGCTGTCCGGGCGCAGGATCCCATCGCGCTCCAGGCCCCGAAACGGGACCACCAGGTCGTCCATGAAACCAGCCTCGTAGGCTTGCGCCAGCTTCTGATGGCTATCCAGCGCGAGCCGGTCCTGGTCCTCTCGCGAGATGCCCCACTCGCGCGCCATCAGCTCACAGTGATCGCCCATCGACTTGCCGGTGCGCGGCTCCTCGACGCCCGGAAACGCCGGCAGCAAATGAGACGGTCTAAAGCCCTTCCAGGCTTTGATCCGCTGGCCGAGCGACTTGGCTCGCGCCATCGCCAGCAGGCGATTGGCGAACGCGTTTTTAAACACGATTGGTACGTCCGAGGTGGTGTCGGAACCGCCGGCGATGCCAGCGTCGATTTGCCCGCTGGCTATCTTGTTGCCGATCACGATGGCCGCGTCCAGGCTGGTGCCGCAGGCTCGCTGCAGCGTGATGCCCGGCGTGTGCGGCGACAAACCGGAGGAAAGGGTCGCCTCGCGCGCGAGGTTCCAGTCGCGCGAGTGCTTGATCACCGCCCCGTAGGCGACCTCGCCCAGAATCTCGTGGTGCAGCCCGAATTGCTCCACCAGCGAACCGAGCGTCTTTATCGCCATGTCCCGGTTGCCGATGTCGGCGTAGTTGGAGTTGTTGCGGCAGAACGGAATCCGGGTGCCGCCGAGGATGGCGACCGGGGTCAGGTTGCGATCATTCATGATGTCCTTGCGATCCTCAATGGGCCGGACGCCCCGGGGGCGTCGCCGGTGGTCTGAAACCTCTACATTACTTGATTTGACGCCGGCGGCAACCGGCATCCGCGCTCACGCCCGTTCCGGCCAATCGTCGCGGTAGCCGGCAACCACGACTCGCTTGCCGTAGCGGTGCTGCTCGTAGGCATCCGCCGGCGGCGCGATCAACTCGACGGAGTCGAAGCCTACTTTTTTCATGATCCACAGCAAACCCTCGGTGCTGGGCGCCAGGCAGATGCCCAGCGTGCTGGTCTCGGGGCCGTGGGTCTCCTCGGTCTCGTCGATGATCCCGAAGCAGCCCTTCAGCGGCTTGACGAAACGGTGGTTGCCCCAGTCCACGTTGCCGGACAGGTGTGGCACGACCTGGGTCTCGATCACGCACACGCGCCCGGTCAGAGCCTGAGCGAGCCGAATCGCGCCGACCGGGTTTTCCAGGTGATAGATCAACCCCAGCATCAGCACGATGTCGAAGCGGCCCAGCTCGTCGGCCGACAGCGCGTGCACGTCGCTGACCCGGGCGCTGAAATTGTCGTGCCCGAGCACCTTGGCCATCAACGTGGCGTCCTCGACGTGTTGGGCGCGCGCGTCCACGCCCACGACCCGGGACAGGCCGCGCGCGGCCAGCTCGAGCGCGAAGTAACCCTGGTGGCACGCCAGGTCGATCGCGCTCAAGTCCCTCAAATCGGTCCCGAATGCCGGCCCCAGCGCCGACTCGATCATCGCCAGTCGGGTGGCGTGCACGGCATCGAGGCGGCCGCCGTCATAGGTCGGCGTGACCCGCCCGCTCGGCAGCCGAAACGGGTAGAACCACTCGCGCTCCAGCAGCGCGGTTTCGTTGAGGTGTGGCTTGGACATGCGGCGGTCTCGAACCGACCCGGGACGGGCAATGTTACAATGCCACCCCGGACAAAGGAATTGGATGCCCGCCGACCGGTGCCCATCGAGTGTCCCAAAGGACGCTAGGCTCGAGGAGAAAAATGACCAGCCAAGCCATGCCGTCGCCGGCTGCCGCCGGCGATCCGTTGATAGACAGTTACCGAAGGGTTCGCACGCAGACCGAAGCGCTGGCCGAGACGCTGGCCGTCGAGGATATGGTCGTGCAGTCGATGCCCGACGTCAGCCCGACCAAGTGGCACCTGGGCCATACGAGCTGGTTTTTCGAGTTTTCGATCCTCGCGGGATTTGCCGACTACCGAGTGTTCGATCCGGACTTCGAGTACCTGCACAACTCGTACTACAACTCCATCGGCCCGCAATATCCGCGCCCGCGGCGCGGCCTGCTGACCCGTCCCACCGTGGCCGAAGTGCATCGCTACCGGCGCCACGTGGACGAACAACTCATCCGGCATCTGGAGCAAGGGGACCTGGACGAGGCGGGCCGTGCACTGGTCGAATTGGGCATGCATCACGAGCAGCAGCACCAGGAACTGCTGTTGATGGACATCAAACACGTGCTGTTTCAAAACCCTCTGTATCCGGCGTTTCGCGAACGGCAACGGTCTTCGTCCGAGTCGCCTGCCGAGCTCTCCTGGAGCGATTTTTCCGGCGGCGAGCATCGCATCGGCGCCGATCTCGGGGGGGCGTTCATCTACGACAACGAGGCGCCGCGCCACCGGGTGCTGCTCGAGCCCTATCGGCTCGCCAATCGCCTGATCAGCAACGGCGAATATCTCGATTTCATCCGGGACGGTGGCTACGGGGAGGCGAACCTTTGGTTGTCAGACGGCTGGGCTCTGGTTCAGGCCGAGGGCTGGCGGGCACCGCTGTACTGGGTCGAGCGCGACGACGAATGGTTCGAGTTCACCCTGGCCGGTCTCGAGCCGCTGGATCCGGCCGCGCCGGTGAGCCACGTCAGTCTTTACGAGGCGGACGCCTACGCGAGCTGGGCCGGCGCGCGCCTGGCGACCGAGGCGGAGTGGGAGGTCGCCGCCGCCCGGCAGGCGCCGGACGGCAATTATCTGGACCTGGACTGCCTGCGACCGCTGCCGGAGTCCCGGCCCGGGCTGCGCCAATTGTACGGCGATGCGTGGGAATGGACCCGGTCGGCCTATCAGCCGTATCCGGGGTTTCGACCCGCGCCGGGCGCGCTGGGTGAATATAACGGCAAGTTCATGTGCAACCAGATGGTGCTGCGGGGCGGCTGCTGCTTCACCCCCGAGGGACATACGCGCGCGACCTATCGCAACTTCTACTACCCTCATCAGCGCTGGATCGTCACCGGCATTCGCCTCGCCGCCGACGGTCGTTAATCCCGAACTCTCGACGTTGACCGACGCACCCTGATGGGCGACGACATCACGACCCTGCGCGCCGTGCTCGCGATCGAAGCGCGACCGGGGCCCGGGATCTCAGCGGTGCTCGAACGACCGTCGGCCGAGGCGCTCGGCGATGCGATCGCCGCCGATCTCGTGCGCTTGTTGCCCGGGATCACCGACATGGGCGTGGCCATTGTCGGCGCGCTGTACGACCAGACCCAGATCCTGAGTCCGAAATATCCGGTCCATAGCGCGCTCGAACTGCTTTATCGTGAAAGTCTGCGCGGCCCGTTCGAGGCTCGTCGGCTGAGCATCGGGGCGGCCGGCGGGGCGCTGCCGAAGACGGCGCTGAAGCCGTCGGCAACGACACCCCCGGGGCCGATGTACCTGGTGCCGATCGCATTGCTCGGACGGGCCGCCGTAGCCGAGGCGCTGTCGGCGCAGCTCGAGCGGACTCTGGTAGACGCCGGTCAGGCATCGGCCGCGACCGCGCTGCTGCTAAAGGATCAGTTCGGAGTCGAGCCGGTACACGCGCAGTACCTGAGCATTGACGACCTCGCGGCGATGCTGTGCGTGCAGCTCGAGTCGATCGGCCTGCCGGAGCTTTGGACCCTGCTCGAGGGCGCGCTGTATGCCCCGGCCGAGGCGTGTTGGGTCACACCGCCGCGGGGCGGCGCGTTCACGTTGCGCGACGGCTGCGTCGACGCGCTGTTCCAGACCTTTGACGCGTGGGCCGGCGTCGGCGCCGGTGCCGCGCTGGCGGCCGAGGACGAGCTTGTCCAGGGCTACGGCGAATACGTGCGGGCGCTGCGCCAGGTTTCGGCGACGCTGGCCGCGCACGGGCTCGAGGTCGAGATTTATCCGATCCTCGCCGCGCTGCCCGAGGGGCCAGCACATTGGACAAGGCTCAAGCCCGAGGCCGCCGCCGAGTCCTTTGCCGAAACCGCGGTCGAGGGACCACGCGAGGGGGCGGTGCTGATCACCGAACACGCCACCGGGCAGCTCGGGACGCTGGCGTTCACGGTCGAGTGGCGCGATCCCGAGGGCAAGCTTCGGCGGCGCGAAAACCACTATCCGGTGCGGGCCGACGGCGTCGGCGACTGCCTTAACCGCCTGCAGAGTCTGCCCGGCAGCGAGCGCACGTTTGCCTATCCGGGGCGCATCGTCTGCGACCCGGAGGCGCGCTGCCTGGTCTCCGATCCCGATGCGCTGGGATCTTGGTAGCTCCCGTGAAGAAGCGGCCTGCCGTTGCCGTCGCCCGCACCTTGCAGGTTAAGATGGGCGGGCATTACTGAGGGCTGGCATGGGCAGCAAGGAACAGATATTCGCGCGGGTCCCGGATGGCCGTCTGCTCGCCATCCGCAACTGGCGCCACCGGCAACACCAGGACGATGCGCTGATCGCCGTGCCTTTGAGTCCGGACGAGGTGCGACATTATCTGGGCCAGAAAAAAGCCGGCGTCAGCGACGAGCAGATCTTCGATCAACTGTTTCCGCCGCCGAAGCTGAACCGGGTCGCGATCTCGATCGAAGACCTGTCCAAGGCGCAGCTCGTGGCCCTGATCGGGCAGATCCTCGAACACCCGCTCGACAGCCTCGAGCGTCTGGACAAGCCCGATCTGGTGGTGCTGCTGCGCGCCTTCTGCAAGGAGCGCGGCAAGACCCAGGCATACCTCGTCTAGTGCTCGTTTCGCTGTGCGAAACGAGTAGTTGGGGATTCATGTTGGGCCGCGGTTCGGTGGCGGCGGTGGCCACGGTCGCGGCCGTGCGATCGGACGAATCCGGAGCCCAGGGCTATCTCGCTAGCCCGGATCGCGCATCGCCTGGCGAACCCGAGCCCAAGACGAGCTTTTTTAACTACTCGTTTAGCCCAGCTAAACGAGGGGCGCGCTAAAATATCGCGGATGGATGTCTCCCACCTGCTCGATGAACTCAATGACGCGCAGCGCGAGGCTGTCACCGCCGAAACGGGCAATTATCTGATCTTGGCCGGGGCCGGCAGCGGCAAGACTCGGGTGCTGGTGCACCGGATCGCGTGGCTGATCGAGGTCATGGGGGTCTCACCGTTTTCAATCCTGGCGGTAACCTTCACCAATAAGGCCGCCGGCGAGATGCGCCAGCGCGCCGAGGCGCTGCTCGGCTTCCCCAGCCGCGGCATGTGGGTGGGCACCTTCCACGGCATCGCCCATCGCCTCCTGCGGATCCATCATCAGGACGCGGGTCTGGCCGAGACCTTCCAGATCCTTGACGCCGAGGACCAGCTCCGTCTGATCCGCCGCGTGATCCGCGACCTCAACCTGGACGAGGGCAACTGGCCGGCCAAACGCGCCCAGTGGTTCATCAACGACCGCAAGGACGAGGGCCAGCGGCCCGAGAGCATCGACCACGGGGACGACCCGGTGGCGCAGCAGATGGTGACCATCTACCAGACCTACGAGGAGTACTGCCGGCGCGCCGAGCTGGTCGATTTCGCCGAGCTGCTGCTGCGCGCCCACGAGCTGTGGCTGAACTGCCCGGCGGTGCTGGAGCACTACCGGGAGCGCTTCCAGCATCACCTGGTGGACGAGTTCCAGGACACCAACTCGATCCAGTACGCGTGGATTCGGGTGCTGGCCGGCGAGACCGGGCAGACCTTCGTGGTCGGCGACGACGACCAGTCGATCTACGGCTGGCGCGGGGCCCGGATCGAGCACATGCAGCGCTTCACCCGTGAGTATCCCGACGTCACCACGCTGCGGCTGGAGCAGAACTACCGCTCCACCGGCACCATCCTCAGCGCCGCCAACGGCATCATCTCGCACAACCAGGGTCGGCTGGGCAAGAAGCTGTGGACCGCCGGCGATAGCGGTGAGCCGCTCAAGGTCTATGCCGCCTACAACGAATACGACGAGGCGCGCTTCGTCATCGGCCAGGTCGAACGGTGGCGCGAGGAGGGCCGGCCGGCCGCCGAGATCGCGATCCTGTATCGCTCCAACGCCCAGTCGCGGCTGTTCGAAGAACTGCTGGTCGGGCGCCGGATTCCGTACCGGGTCTACGGCGGCTTGCGCTTCTTCGAGCGGGCCGAGATCAAGGACGCGCTGAGCTTCCTGCGCCTGGTGGCCAATCGCGACGACGACGCGGCCTTTGAGCGGGTGGTCAACGTGCCGGCCCGCGGCATTGGCGCGCGCACCGTGGACGCGGTCAGACTGCTGGCCCGCGAACGCGGTTGCTCGCTGTGGAAGGCTGCCGAGCTGATCATTCTGGAAAAGACCGTCAACGCTCGCACGGCGAACGCGCTGAAGGGCTTCGTGGATCTGATCGACAAGCTCGAATCCGAGTGCGCGAACGAGGAACTCGAGTTCCAGATGGAGCACGTGATCCGGGGTTCGAACCTGATCGCCCACTACGAGCGCGAACCGGCCGAACGGCGCGAGGGCCGCGAGGAGAACCTGGACGAACTGGTCAACGCCGCGCGCGGCTTTGCGCTGCCGCCCGAAGACGAAGAAGTCGGCATGAACCGGCTGGACTCATTTCTTTCGCACGCGGCGCTGGAGGCCGGCGAGGGCCAGGCCGAGGCGTGGGAGGACTGCGTCCAGTTGATGACCCTGCACAGTGCCAAAGGGCTCGAGTTTCCGCTGGTCTTTATCGTCGGCATGGAGCAGGGGCTGTTTCCACACCAGCGCGCGGTCGAGGAGCCGGGCCGGCTCGAGGAGGAGCGCCGCCTGTGCTACGTCGGCGTCACCCGGGCGATGGAGCAGATCCACCTGACCTACGCCGAATCGCGCCGCTGGCACGGCAGCGACAGTTACCGGCGCCCGTCGCGCTTTCTCCGTGAGATCCCGCCGGAACTGATCGACGAGGTTCGCCCGCGGGTCCGCGTCAGCCGCCCACCCGCGACCTCCTGGATGAAGCCCGACTTCGGGGAAGACGCCGGCCTGGCGCTCGGCCAGCGGGTCCAGCACGGCACCTTCGGCGAGGGGGTGGTCATGGACTGCGAAGGCGCTGGCGACCACACCCGGGTGCAGGTCAACTTCGAGCAAGCCGGCATCAAATGGCTGGTGCTGGCCTACGCCAATCTCGAAACGCTGTAATGATCCTTCGCCACATCAGCGGTAGCCATGGCCTCCATAGCCGATCGGGCTGACGGCCAGGTTTGTCTGGTCACCGGTGCGAATGCCGGCATCGGGTTCGTGACAGCCCAAGGGCTGGCGGAGCACGGCGCGGCCGTTGTCTTGTTATGCCGGGACCGCGGCCGCGGAGAAGCCGCACTTGCACGAATCAAACAGGCGACCGACAACCGCAAGCTTCACCTGCTGGTTTGCGATCTGGCCTCGCAGCGTCAGATCCGCCGCGCGGCCGAGCAGTTCAAGGCCCTCCACCAGCGCCTCGACGTGCTGATCAACAACGCGGCGATCTATTGCCGCCAACGCACCCAGACCGAGGACGGCCTCGAGACGCAGTTTGCGGTCAACTATCTTTCGTATTTTTTGCTGACCCACTTGCTGCTCGATCTGCTGCGTGCCAGCGCTCCATCGCGGGTCGTCAACCTGACCACGATCAACCATCACTATGTGTCGTTGCGGCTCGATGACCTGCAAAGCGAGCGGGATTACGAGCCGAAAACCGTGCATATGCGCAGCAAGCTGGCGGTGATTCTGTTTACATTCGAGCTGGCGCGGTTTGCGCGGCAGCGGGGGTCACGGCCAACTGCGTGCACCCTGGCGTGATCGCGACGGACCTGCTTGGCCAGGTGCGCAATATTCCGAAGGAGCGGCGTTTCACGCCGGAGATGGGCGGTGCTCCGCTCGAGGAGGGGGCGGCCACGCCGCTTTATCTGGCGTTGTCCGCGGAGGTGACCGGCGTCAGCGGCGGCTATTTCGAAAACTCAGACGCGGTGCCTTCCTCGGCCGAAACCCTGGATGAGAACAAGGCCCGGCGCCTTTGGCAGATGAGCGAAACACTATGCGGTCTGACTTCTTGATTGTCCCGGCTTCCGCCTTACTGCTGTACTTGGCGCTGTCCGGCACCGCCGCTGCCGTAGCCGACCAGCAAAGCGTTGCGCCAGGACCGGATTCGAGGCCGTGCGATTCGGAGAATCCGACCCTGACCAACGAGCAACAGCGGTCGGTGAAGGAGATCGCGTCACGCGGCGGCGGTCAGCTCGTGCTGTTCGTGGGCTCCTCGGGCACCGGAAAGGCGATGGCAGCGTCGGCCATCGCCGCTGAATTGGGGGTCGAGGTCTATCGAATCGACAGCGCCCGGGTGCTGAGCAAGTACATCGGCGAGACCGAGAAGAACCTGGCGCAGATCCTCGACCGGGCCGAGGCAATGCGTGCGGTACTCCTGTTCGACGAAGCCGACGCGCTGTTCGGCAAGCGCACCGGGGTCAGGGACGCGCGCGACCGCTACGCCAACGTCGAGGTCGGCTATCTGCTGCAGCGGATGCAAACCTATCCTGGGATCATCATCCTCGCGGGCAAGTTAGCGCGGCACTTCGATCCGGCCATCCTGCGCCGCGCCGGGTCGGTCGTAGAGTCGGCTGAGTCGTCCCCGGGACCCTGCCGCGACTGAGCAGCCGGAGACTGAAGTGCGTTTGCCGGCGCCGGGCTTCAAGGCCCGGCCGCGGCTCGAGCCGCCTCATCGACGTACCGAATCGCCTCGTGCAAGCTGTCCCGCTCGGTCTCGTCCGCATCGACGATTCGTGTCAGCAGCCCGTAATACGCTCCAGCCGTCTCCGCGTTGCCCGCCGCTCTGGCCGCGCGCGCGGCGCCGAGGACCGCGTTGTAGCGATTCGGCGACGACGCGAGCACGGCCCGGTATTGGGTCAATGCGTCGCCGTTGCGGCCCAGCTCCAGCAGCAGATCGGCGTACAGTTCGCGGGCCGGCAGCACCTCGCCCGGGGTGACCGGGTGCTTGTCGACGGCGTCCTCGCGATCGGCCGCCGCGACCGCCAGGCGCAGCGCGGTGTCGGGCTCGCCTCCGGCGTGCGCGATCCACGCGGCCAGCGCGTCTTCGTGGACGAACACTTCCTCCCGCCAGTAGGGTAGTGTCGCCTCGTCGAGATTCCGTTTCAGCTCACCGATCGTCTCCAGCTCCCGCCGCGCCAGATCCAGCCGGCCGCCGCGCGCGGCTCCCAACCCGCGCGCGAAATGGTGGATCGATCGCGCCCAGTCGAAGCGGTCCCACGGAAATGTTGCCGGGGTCAAAGTCAGCTCGGAGGCTTCCCGCCACTGGCGTCGCTCCAGCGCGTGACGTGCCGGCGAGGCGGCGTAGGTATAAGCCACCTTG
>JBFGYD010000049.1:0-9541 GCA_041587615.1 Lysobacterales bacterium | reverse complement strand
GCTCCCGGTCAGGTGGCCGCGCATCAGCGGATAACGATCGTATTCGCGTTCGGTGCCGAACGTGCCAGCGGCCAGCCAGGTGCGGTCGAAGATGTCCGCGCTCAATCCCACCTTTGGCCCGCGCTCCATGACCTCCTCCAGCATCCCGTTCCAGTCCGACTCGGGTACCGCCAGCGCGTGGCCGCGGGAGTACTCCGGGTGCGCCGGTCGGCAGTGGTAGCACTCGCAGTAATTCTCCACCGCCAGCTTCCAGTTCGCTGCGATCGGGTAGTCCTCGCGGTGCGCGACCTTGGCCCGGTCCAGCCGATACGGGCGCAGCCCGGTGCTCATCTCGTCTTCGATGATGTCGAATGGCACCGGATCGGCGGCGAAATTGACGAAGATCAGCCCCTGAAACAGTTTCAGGTGGATTTTTTTGAGCCCATGAGCACCCTTATCGAAGTCCTCGGCCATTTCGGCGGCGGCGCGCAGGCCGCCGTTCAGCCCATAGCTCCAGCCGTGGTACGGACACACGAAGCGCTTGGCTTTGCCGGCTGGTTGCAGGCAGACGCGGGAGCCGCGGTGGCGGCAGACGTTGATCAGCGCGTGGATTTCGCGGTCGCCGTCGCGGGTCACGATGACCGACTCGGTGGCGAACTCGAACAGGAAATAGTCGCCGGATTCTGGAATCTCGCTGGCGTGGCCGGCATACAGCCACGCGTTGAAGAAGATGCGCTCGAGATCGCGCGCGTAAACGTCCGGATCGCGATAGAAGGCCTGTTCCAGGCTGCGCCCGGGCCGCTGCCCTGCGATCAGCGTGGCGATTGCTGCCGTGTCCATAGGGTCTTTCAATTCCTCCTGCGACGCGCGCGAAAGTGTAGCCCGCCGCTCGCGCCTGTTGCACTCGTGGAACTCACGTAACACGCCGTCAGTGGCCGCTCACCCGGCGCTCCCGGCGTCGGGCGAGCAGCCCGGCCACGATCACGCCGAACGCCACCGCGACGATGATCACGGTCGCCAGCGCGTTGATATCCGGAGTCACGCCGAGGCGGACCTTGGAGAAGATCAGCATCGGCAGCGTCGTCGCGCCCGGGCCGGAGACGAAGCTGGCGATGACGACGTCGTCCAGCGACAGCGTAAACGCCAGCAGCCAACCCGCCACCATGGCCGGTGCGAGCATCGGCACCGTGATGTCGAAGAACACCCGCAACGGCCGCCCGCCCAGGTCCATCGCCGCTTCCTCGAGCGACTCGTCCATCGCGTTCAGTCGGGAGCGTACGATGACGGCGACGTAGGCCATCGAAAAGGTCACGTGGGCGATCGTGATCGTGGACGCGCCGCGGGTGGCCGGCCAGCCGATCCACTCGCCCAGCGAGATGAACAGGAACAGCAGCGACACCCCGGTGATGATCTCGGGCATCACCAGCGGCGAGGCAATCATCCCGGTCAGCAGCAGGCGCCCCTTGAAGCGCGCCATGCGGTTCAGCGCCAGTCCCGCCACGGTGCCGAACGCGGTGGCCACCGTGGCGCTGACGGCCGCGATCTGCAGGCTCAACAGCGCCGCGGACAGCACCTCCTCGCTTGCCAGCAGCGACCGGTACCAGCGCAGCGAGAAGCCGCCCCACAGCGTCACCAGGCGCGAGTCGTTGAACGAATACACGATCACCGACACGATCGGCACGTACAGGAACGCGTAGCCAAACGCGGCCACGCTCAGCAGCGTCAGTCCTCGTCGCGGCGGTCTCATTGCGCGCCCTCCGCCTGCCGCGCCTGCATCTTCTGAAACCACATCATCGGCAACACCAGAATCAGCAGCAGCACGACCGCCACGGCGGAGGCCACCGGCCAATCGCGGTTGATGAAAAATTCGTCCCACAGCGCGCGTCCGATCATCAGCGTGTCGGAACCCCCGAGCAGCGCCGGGATGATGAACTCGCCGATCGCCGGAATGAACACCAGCAGGCAGCCGGCGACGATGCCCGGTAGCGACAGCGGCAGGGTCACGTCGACGAACACCTGCCAGCGGCGCGCCCCCAGATCGGCGGCCGCGTCGTTGAGATCGAGGTCCAAGCGCTCCAGGTTGGCGTACAGCGGCAGGATCATGAACGGCAGATACGAATAGACGATGCCGACGTAGACCGCGAAGTCGTTGTACAGCAACGGCAGCGGCGTATCGATCAAACCCGTGGCCTGGAGCAGGTTGTTGATGATCCCGCGGCTGTTCAAGAGCCCGATCCACGCATAGACGCGAAGCAGAAACGAGATCCAGAACGGCACGATGACGGCGAGCAGCAGCAGGTAGCGCAGCCCCGGGCGCTGGCGGGCGATGAAGTAGGCCATCGGGTAACCGATCAACAGGCACAGCCCGGTGCCGATCAGCGCGGTGCGGATCGAACTCAAGTAGATGATCGCGTAGTACCGGTCCTGGAACAGAAACAGGTAGTTGTCGAGCGTGACGTGGATGCGCTCCCAGCCGCTCGCGGCCCAATCCAGCAGCGGCGTGAACGGCGGCAGCGCAACGAGCGGATCGGCGAGGCTGATTTTCAAGACGATCACGAACGGCGCCAGGAAGAACAGCAGCAGCCACGCATATGGCGCCACCAGCGCCCAGCGCAGCCAGCGCCGGCGGCCGTCGTCGGTGCTTGTCTCGTCTGTTTGGGCGCGGTCGGTCATTCGCTCAGCAGCAGCGCGCTGTCTTCGTCCCAATACAGGTACACCTCGTCGTCCCACTCCATCACGTGGTGCGCCCGGCGGCGGCGATTGGTCGCGCTGACCTGGAGCACCACGCCGCCGTCGAGGCGGACCTTGAACAGCGATCGGTTACCGAAATACCCCAGATCCAGGACGGTGCCCTTGAGCACCGTGCGGCCGTCGCCGGCGGGCCGCTCTTTGCCGATCGAGATCTTCTCGGGGCGGATCGCCAGCCAGTGCCGCTCACCGGCGGGCGTCTCTGCGCCGCGCACCGCGATGGTGCCGCCGGTCTGCTCGCTGTGAACGAGGGCCCGGTTGGAATCGGCCTCCAGCAGGCGCACTTCCAGCAGATTGATGGTGCCGACGAAATCGGCCACGAAACGGTTGTCCGGATACTCGTAGATTTCGCCCGGGGTACCGACCTGCTCGAAGCGACCGGCGTTCATGACCGCGATCCGGGTCGACAGCGTCATCGCCTCTTCCTGGTCGTGGGTCACCACGATAAAAGTAATGCCGAGTTCGTCCTGCAGGTTCATCAGCTCGAACTGGGTGTGCTCGCGCAGCTTCTTGTCCAGCGCCGCCAGCGGCTCGTCCAGCAGCAGCAGCTTCGGCCGCTTGATCAGCGCGCGCGCCAGCGCCACCCGCTGACCCTCGCCGCCTGAAAGCCGAGCCGGCTTGCGCTTGGCCAGCGGGCTCAGGCGCACCAGTTCCAGCATTTCGCCGACCCGCCGGTTTATTTCGGCGCGTTCGACACCTTCCTTTTTGAGCCCGTAGGCGACGTTCTCGGCGACGCTCATGTGCGGGAACAGCGCGTAGGACTGGAACATGATGTTGACCGGGCGGCGGTACGGCGGCATTGCCGTCATGTCGACGCCGTCGATCAGGATTTCACCCGCGCTCGGCTGCTCGAAGCCGGCGAGCATGCGTAGCAGCGTGCTCTTGCCGCAGCCGGACCCACCGAGGATTGCGAACAACTCGCCCGGATAGACGTCCAGATCGATCCCGTCCACCGCCGCCAGCGCGTCGAAGCGCTTGCTCAGACCACGGATTCGGACCACGGGCTCGGCCGCGGGATCGCGCCACGGCGGCGGGCCGGTATCGGGCTCCTCCGGAGGATCGCCCGCGGCGCTCACGTCACAGCCCGGTCTTGACCCGGGACCAGGCGCGGGTTCGTCGGCGCTCGGTTTTGGGGTCGAAGATAAAACCCACGCCCATCGCGTCGCGCACCGCCGGCGGCGGATAGGCCGCCGGGTTGCGGGACAGCTCCGGCAGCAGCGGCAGCGAGGCGAGGTTTGCGTTGGCGTAATGGGTCATCTTGCTGATCGCCGCAATCACCTCCGGCCGCATCAAGTAGTTGATGAACAGGTGGGCGTTGTCGGGATGCGGCGCATCGGCGGGAATGAAAATGCCGTCGAACCACAGCATCGTGCCTTCACGCGGGGTCGCGTAGGCAAGCCTGACGTCGGCCCCTACCTCGGTCGCCCGCGCCATCGCCTGGGCATAGTCACCGGACCAGCTCATCGCGATGCACACCTCCCGGTTGGGAAGATCGTTGATCATCTTGGCCGAGCTGAAATAGCGGATGTAGGGCCGCACGCCCTTCAACAGCGCTTCGGCCTCGGCAAGCTCGGCCACTCCCATCGTGTTGGGGTCGTGGCCCAGGTACTGGAGCGCCATCGGAATCACGTCCGTGGGCTCGTCCAGGATGGTCACGCCGCAATCGGCAAAGCGCGCCACGATCTCCGGATCGAACAGCATGCGACCGCTGTCCAGCGGCGCATCGGGCATGCGCTCGGCGACCATGTCGAGGTTATAGGCAATGCCGGTCGAGCCCCACATGTAGGGCACGCCGTAGAGGTTTCCGGGATCGTAGGCGGCCAGCATTTTCATGACCCACGGGTCCAGGTTGTTCCACAGGGGGAGCTTGGACCGGTCGAGCGGCCGATACACCCCGATCGGGATCAGGCGCGCCGAGTAGCGGGTGCTGTGCACGACCACGTCGTAACCGGTGCTGCCGGCGAGGAGTTTGGCCTCGGCCGCCTCGGTGGAGTCGTACAGGTCGTAATTGACCTCGATTCCGAACTCGGCCTCGAAGTCGGACAAAGTGTTGGGCGCGATGTAGTCGGCCCAGTTGAACACGTTCAGGACCTTTTCCTCGGCCGCCTGACAGGCCGACCCCAGCGCCAGCAGCACCGCGATCGGCAACCAGCGGCGAGGCCGCACCCTCACATCTCCTTCAGACCGCGCTTGGCCAGCGCCCGGCCGATGATCAGGCGCTGGATTTCGCTGGTGCCTTCCCAGATTCGGTCCACTCTCAGCTCCCGGCTGAAGCGCTCGGCGGCATTCTCCCGCATGTAGCCGCGCCCGCCAAATATCTGCACCGCGCGATCGGCGACGCGGCCGGCGGCCTCGGAGGCAAACAGCTTGACCACCGAGCAGCGCACGTGCAGCGCCTTGACCGGCTCCCCGCGATCGTGCGCATCCGCCGTCTCGTAGGTCATCAGGCGCGCCGCCCACCAGTCGGTCACGCAGTCGGCCAGCATAGCCTTGATGAGCTGCCGCTCGATCAGCCTGCCGCCGCCGGCACGCCGCTCCCTGGCGAACGCGGTGGCCTCCTCGATCAGGCGTTCCATCGCCCCGCAGCACCGCGCCGCAATCATCAGCCGCTCACGTCGAAACCAGCGGTGGGAAAAACGCATGCCGTCGCCCTCGGCGCCGATCCGGTCCTCGGACGCGACCTCGACGTCGGTGAAGCGGTAGATCGGGTGGTGGTGATCGAAGGTGTGGCTGAACTTCGGCGTTCGCACCCGTTCGACGCCAGGACTTGCCTTGTCGACGAAAAACAGCGCGTGCTCACCGGCATGCGGGCCGTCGGCCAAGGCCGCCTGAACGATGAAGTAATCGGCGTGGTTGGCGCTGGTGACGTACCATTTCTCGCCGTTGATCCGGTAGCCGTCGCCGGTCTTGGCGGCGGTGGTTTCGAGTTCCAGCTCGGAGCCCGAGCCTTCCTCGGTGATCGCGAAGCACTCCCGCCTCGAGCCGTCGATCAACGGCAGGATGTAGCGTTCGATCTGGGCCGCGGAACAGGCCTCGAACATCCACGACTGCGGCTCGGCGAAACACCAGCACAGCGCGTTGGTGACCCGCCCAAGTTGCTCCCAGACCGCCACCTGGTCCAGCGACCGCAGCTCGTGGCCGCTGTGCGCGGCGGGCACGTCCATCACGCTGAAGCCGGCCTCGACGGCCAGCCGATGATGGCGGGCGGAGACGTCCGCGGCCAAGCGCCCGTCGTTCAGCTCCGCGTCGACCTCGCACGGGATCAGCTCCTGGTCGGCAAACTCCCGTGCCTTCGTCTGCCAGAGCGTCGCGGTGTCGTCCAGTCGAATGTCCATGGTTCAGCCCGGATGTTGCATGAGTTCCAGTCGGTGTCTATTCGACGGGCCAGTTTTGCAGACCGCGGCCGAAGTGACGCGGAAACAGTCTTGCCAGGTAGGCAAAACAGATCTCGCTGGCCCGCTCTCGGTCCATCGCCTCGGGGGTCATCAGCAGATCCAGCCACAGGCCCTCGGTCATCGCCGACAGGCCGGTGGCCAGCGTGCGGCCGTCGGGACCGTCATAGGCTCCCTCGGCGATGATCCGGGCACACAATTGAGTCAGCATCTCGGTGTACTCGCGGTCCCGCTCCGCGCACAGCTTACGATAGGTCGGACGTGATTTGGTCTCGCCCCAGAATGCGAACCATACCGCCAGCTTGTTGCGATGACAGACCGACTTGTCGAAATCCACCCCGATCACCGCCGCCAGCCGCTCGGCCGCACTCGGTCCGGAAGCCGCCAACGCGCGCTCCCAGGCTTGTCGGTATTCGTCGGCCAGATATCGCAGCGTCGCCGCCAGCAGGCGGTCCTTGGATTTGAAGTGCAGATTGATCAGTCCCTGGCTGAGCCCGGCCTCTTTCGCCACCACGGCGGTCGTCGTATCCGGCAGCCCGTGCCGAGCCACCGACCGAATCGTGGCCTTGATCAACTGCTCCCGCCGCTCCTCCTTACTAGCCGTCCGAGGTCGGGACTTGGTTCGGGCGCTCGTCATGATTCTGCGCCGATCCGAGCGCCGAGCTCCATCAAAGAAGCCATCAACAGCAATTTGCTCCCCCCAGATGGAGCAGGCGAGCCGCGCATGGCGGCTTGCGGCAAAGCCGCGTGAAGCTTTGCGCTGTTGGCCGTCCTATTCGTCACGAAGGCAATCCCCGAGCCCCGGCTTGCGACCAACGGCCGCGAGAAGCCGAGCCCTGCCCTCCGCTACGACCACTGATTTCATAACCACGCTCCTCATCCCACCCACCTGCGATCACTGCGAGGGCGGGAGCGCATGGCGGCTTGCGGCCGAAGGCCGTATGAAGCCTTGCGATACCGCCCGACCCCACGCATGCCGACTCTCTACCAACGACCAATCACCGGACCCCAGACAGAACGAAGTCACATTGAATGAACAAACATTCATTGTGGACACCATAACAACTCTATGCCAATCTCTACAAACATAATCCTGCACCGACCCCAGAGGCCGCCATGCCACGCGCGTTGACCCGCTCCCGAGAGCATTTCGACAAGGCACTGAGCCGGCTGCCGCTCGGGGTCAGTTCGAATTTCCGCTATTGGGGTCGCGACCGAACAATTTATATCCGCCGGGCCCGCGGCGCCCGCCTCGAGGACCTGGACGGGAACTCCTACATCGACTACCGGCTCGGTTACGGCCCCTGCATCCTCGGCTACGCGGATCCTCGGGTCGATGCGGCCGCGCGCGAGGGCATGGACGTTGGCGGCGTGTTCGCGCTGTCTACCGAGACGGAGTACGAGGTGGCCGAGCGGATCTCGCGGATGGTTCCGGCGGCCGAGCTGGTGCGGTTTTCCAATTCGGGCACCGAGGCGGTGATGGCGGCGCTGCGGCTGGCGCGGGCCCATACCGGCAAGGACTCTTACATCGTGGTCGAGGGCGGTTATCACGGCATCTTCGACGCGGCGCTTTGGTATACGCCGATGAAGGAATGGGAGCCCGACCAGGGCGAGCCACGGGTGGAGCCGGCCAGCGACGGCGTGCCGCGGATGCTGAAAAAACTGCTGCACATGGTCCCGCTGAACGACGCCAACGCACTGGAGGACGTCCTCAAGGCGAACGGTGACGATATCGGCGCTTTCTTGATCGAGCCGATCATGGGCAACTGCTGCTCCATCTCCGCCACTCGGGAATACCTGCGTGACGCGCGCGAGCTGTGCCGGCGGCATGGAGTGCTGATGGTCGTCGACGAGGTCAAGACCGGCTTTCGCGTGGCGCGCGGCGGGGTCCAGGAACTGCTCGGATTCGAGGCCGACCTGTGCGCGTTCGCCAAGGCGATCGCCAACGGTTACCCGATCGCGGCGGTGGCCGGGCGCGAGGACATCATGCGCCGGATTGGCGACCAGGTGGTGCACGGCGGAACCTACACCTGTCATTCGGTAGCGCTGGCGGCGGCGGCCAAGACCCTGGAAATCCTGGACGAGACGCCGGCGCTCGAAACGATCGCCTCCTACGGTGAGAGGCTGCGCGCCGGCATCGGTGCGATTCTGGATGAACGCGGCATCGGCTATTCGTTTGTCGGCCATCCGGCCATGAGCGGCCTGTTCTTCAGTTCGACCCCACCCACCAATTACCGCGACTGGAGGGACACTGATTATTCGTTCTACGAGGCGCTGGCGCCCCATCTGCACGAACGCGGCATCCTGTGCGAGCCCGATTCGCGCGAGCCCTGGTTCATCTGCGAGGCGCACGACCAAGCCTGCCTGAGCGAGACGCTGAGCGCGTTCGAAGACGCGGTCGATGCGACGCTGGAGCGGCTCGACGGCCGCGCCGCGAAGCGTGCCGCACGATGAAAGCCTACGACGTCATCGTCATCGGTGCCGGCCACAACGGCCTGACCAACGCCGCGTTCCTGGCCAAGGCCGGGCTCAAGGTCCTGCTGCTGGAGCGCAACCCCTACGTCGGCGGCGCCTCGGTCAGCACCAAGGTCTACCAAGACTGGATCTATTCCAGGTGCTCGTACGTGTGCAGCCTGCTGCGCCCGGAGATCTACCGGAGCCTGGAGCTGGCCCGATACGGCCTCCAGGTGGTGCCCTACGGCGGCAGCGTGACCTTCGCCCGCAACGGCGACTTTCTGGGCAGCTACGTCGATCCAGACGTGGCCCGGCGCGAGCTGGCCCGCCACTCGGAGCGCGACGCCGATGCCGTGTGCCGTTACCACACCGACATCATGCGCCAGTGCCGGGTCATCCGGCCGATGCTGCTGCGCACGCCGCCGGATCCAACCTCGTTCAAGCCACGCGACCTGATCGAACTTGCGCGAATGGGTAAGGAATACCTGGCGCTCGGCGAGGAAGTGATCTACGACACCATCCGCTTCTATTCGATGAGCATCGCGGATTTTCTGGACGAGTATTTCGAGCACGACCTGATCAAGGCGGCCTACGCCGGTTCGGGCATCATCGGCACGGCGCTCGGGGTCAAGTCGCCGGGCACTGCTTACGTCCTGTTGCATCATGCGATGGGCGACGTCGACGGCAACATGGGCGCCTGGGGCTTCGCCCGCGGCGGCATGGGGGCGATCGCCGAGGCGATGGCGGCGTCGTTCCGGGCCAACGGCGGTGAGATCATGACCGACGCCGGGGTCTCCCAGGTGCTGGTCAAGGGCGGCCGGGTGACCGGGGTGGCGCTCGAGAACGGCGACGAGTACGCGGCCAAACAGGTCGTGTCCAACCTCGATCCGAAGCGCACATTTTTGAAACTGATGGACCCCAAGGACCTGCCGGAGGACGTGATCGCCAAGGCGCGCAATTTCAAGATC